>JAFEEP010000051.1 GCA_018241045.1 Pseudomonadota bacterium
GATGATCGTGCGCCCGCCAAGGCGCACGGTAATGCCGGTCAGATTGAGCATGGCGCGCGCCTAGCAGGACCAGCGTTTCAGCAAAAGCCGTGTTCAATGCGGGGCACCCGAAAGATCGGCTTGCGGCGATCAAAACTCGAACGCGGGCAGCGTGGTCGATCGCGATATCCCACAGCTGCTCGCAGCCGTGCAGTATCGACAGGTCGCAATGCGCCGGGGCGGCCCCGGCGCGACGCATCGTCTGCGTTGCGGTGAGGGGTGCCTAGCGATTGGCGGGCACGCAATTGACGATCGCCCGGATCGAAGCCCGCCTGCATCGAGCCTTCTTCAATCCAACGCCATCGCGATCGTGCCGCTTTCGCGCAGGGCCTCGACCAGCCAGGTCATGCCGAGATCGTGTTCGCGGCGCCGGTGCCAGACCATCACCAGGTCGAGCGCGGGCATTTCGATCGGCGCATCGACGTAATCGATCGGGAGGTGCCGACGCGCCAGCCTGGCCATGCTCCGGGGCAGCAGGGCCAGGCAATCGCTGTTGGCCACGATCAAGGGCAAGGAGCTGAAACTTGAGGTCAATATGCGATCGAACTGGTGGATTCCGGTTTCCCCAAGGTGAAACTGTTCAAGGCTGGCAGGGACGTCGAAGTCCAGGAAGAAGCCCGCGTGGGCCCGTTCGAAGTAGCGCCGCGCGGTGAGGCCGTGATGCAGATCCGGATCGCCGCGCCGACCGATGCAGACCAGGCGTTCCGACAGCAGTGGGGAGACGACCACATCCTGCAGGTAATCAGGACGTTGCGCGCGTGCGCCGACGAGCATCCGCTGCGGCGCGATCACCATGTCGATCCGGCCGACCCGCAGGTCTTCGTCGGATTGCTTGCGCGCGTTGAGCATCTGCACCGCCATCGCCGGCGCACGCGCACTGAGGATCCCGGCAAGATGCGGCGCAAGGATGGTCATGACATAGTCGGCCGTGGCGATGCGGAAGCGTTGGTTCGACGTCGCCGGATCAAAGATTTCTGGTGCGACCGCGCGGCGGACGGCGGACATTGCATCCTCAAGCGGCGCGCGCAGTGATTCGCCGAACTCGGTCAGGCGCAGCCTGCGTCCGTCGCGCACCAGAAGCTCGTCCTGGAAGTGCTCGCGCAGCAGCTTGAGTGAGTTGCTGACTGCCGATTGTGTAAGGTTGAGGGCCTCAGCCGCGCGGGTCAGGTTGCGCTGGCGGATCACCTCGTCAAGCACCGGGAGCAGGTTGAGATTGATGCCACGCAGGCTGATGTCACGTCGCATTCGCCATCCCGATCATCACGGCCATGAATAGTGGATTTGATAACCCTTCAACTTCTGAAATGACAAGGCTTCGGCAGGATGGAGGATCGCGCGCCTCCGGCCCCTGCCGCTCAATCGCGCCGGAACAGCGATTTGAGCGCGGTCCAGGCCGTGCCAAACCTATCGCGTCGCCGGGGCGTGAACTCGCTGTGGTGACCCCATTTGCTGATGCCGCGGTAGTGACCGACCTGCCAATCCGGCCCGATCCGGCGCGGGCCCACGCCCAGCTCCATTTCGAAGCCGCTGGGGCTGACGACATAGAAGCTGATGCCGTGATCATTGGGATGCTGCCCCATGCTCATCGCGATGGGATAGCCAAGCGCCTTGCAGCGCAGATAGGCATCGCCGACCGCTTCGAGCGTTTCGACTTCGAGCATCATGTGCTGGATCCGGGTGCGGATCGGATCGACCCGCAGCCCCGCAGTGGCACCGATCGCCAGCGAGTGATGCCGTTCGTTGAGGTGGAGGAAGGTGAACTCCATCTCGACGCCTTGAAGCCTGTCGGTGATCGTGTCCGAGATCCGCGCGCCAAGCAGCCGGTGCAATTCCGCGGTCAGCGCCTCGGGGTTGCGGGTGAACAGCACGGCGTGGCCCAGCCCCCCGGCGCCCGTGCTGAACGGCCCGGACATGGCCTGCAGTGGTTGATTGGTACGCTTTGCCCCGGCAAAGAACTCCAAGCGCAGGCCCTTGTGACCGAAAAATCCGTGGAAGGCATCGACCCCGCGCAGCGCCGCTTCGCTGGCTAAGCCGGTCGACACGGCCACGCCTTCCGATTCGAGATGCGCGCGCATCGTGTCCAGCCCCGCCGCGTCATCAAGCTCCCAGCCCAGCGCGATGACGTCCTCCGCCGCACCGCGACGGACGACGATCCGGCGCTCCCGGTCGTCGACCCGCAGCGCCAGAACATCGGAGGACAGCCGATCGGCATGAAGCCCCAGCCCGTCGCGGGCAAACACCTCCCACTCATCGAGCTTGCCGGATTCGATCAGCACATAGCCAAGCCTCAAGGGAGGAGGCCGGGTCATGCCGCGGGCTTTCCGCGCAATTGCCCGGTCAGCCCGGCGGCATCGCGCGGCAGGCTGTCGCCGCGCCAGACGACATGGCTGTCGGCCCGCACGATCAGCAGCTTGTGCCGGAAGGCGGGGTCCGGAGGCATCGGTGCATCAATCACCGTGATCGGCAATCCGCTGGCCTCGATCGCCGCGATCGGCACCGCCGGATCGAACCTGATCAGCGTGTAGGCCGGGCCGAGCCGGTCGAGCACGCTGTCCGCGCCGACGGTGAAATGGGGCAGTCGGCACCCCGGGACGGTGGATGGGGTGAAGCTGCCCATGTCGTATCCGGGCGCCGGCTCGCCATCACCCACGATGATCGGCGAGCCGCTGTAATAGTAGCCGAAATTGAGCCCCTCGGGCGACATCTGCGGGACGTTGATCGCGTAGAGCCTGCGCCCCAGCCTGCGCCGCAGCCAGCCGCCGATCGGGCCGGGGCGTGACAGCAGCGCGGGCACTTCCCGGCCACCGGTGGCGCGGGCGTTCTCCTCCAGCTTGCCCATGGCGAAGCGCGAAACCTGCCCGGTGATCGGCAACCGTTCCGCTTCATAGGCATCGACGATTGCCGGGTCGGCCCAGCCCTCCTGCGCCGCGCAGAGCAGCCATGACAGGTTCATCGCGTCGGCGATCCCCGCATTCATGCCATAGCCCGCATAGGGCACCCACAGATGTGCGGCGTCGCCCGCGACAAATACCCGGCCCTGACGGAATCGCTCGGCCACCAGCCGCCGACCGACCCAGTCCTCGTGCTTGACCACCTCGAAGGGGAAGTCGGCCCCCACTCCGAGAACGTCGCGGATCGACTGGTCGAAATCGAGACTGTCGAAATCGGTCTGGCCGCCACGCAGGGCGCGGTGGACCAGCCACAGCTCCTCACCATCGATCGCGACGACATTGCCGCGGACCTTGTGGTTGACCACCCAGCTCATCCAGGCCGGGCGGCGCTTGCCGAACAGGCCCTTGACCGCTTTCGAACGGATCAGCGTGGTGCGGGTCCGGGCGATCTCGGCATCGCCAGCAAGGCGCACGCCCATGGTCTTGCGCACCCGGCTCGCCCCGCCATCGCAGCCGACCAGCCAGGCGGCGCGCAGATCGATCAGGCGGTCGGCCTCGATGTCGCGGCAATGCACCGTGACGCCATCGGCATCCTGGGTGTAGCCGGTAACCTCGGTGCGCGGCAGGAAGCGCACTTGTGGTAGCGACAGCATCTTGCGGCGCAGGATCGGTTCAAGAAACAACTGGCTCTGCCGCACCATGGGCTCGGGCGTCGGCCAGCCGCTGTCGAGGAAGCCGGGGCGTGCGCGCTCGCTGCGGGCAGGCATGGTGATGCGGGCCAATTCGGGCCCGGACAGGCTGGTGGTGTAGATCGTATCGGTCGGGTAGTCGTCGGGCAGGCCCGCCGCGCGCACCTCATCGGCAATGCCGAAGCGGCGGAAGGTCTCCATCGTCCGCGCCGCGATGGTGTTGCACTTGGCATCGGGCGGATCGCTGGCGCCGCGCGGTTCGATCACGATCACCGGCACGCCGCGCATCGCCGCGTCGATGGCCAGGCAGGTGCCGACGGGCCCTGCCCCGGCAACGATGATGGCCGCGTCCACGGTCATGCCGCAGCCTGCGACAGGAACGAGAGCGTGACCGCGTTAAACTCCTCGGCTCGCTCCCACTGGACCCAGTGCCCGGTATTGGCGAACTCGTAGAGGTCGCAGTTCTTCAAGGTCCTGGCGAGCGTGCGCCCGCCCGATGGCTTGTTGACCCGGTCCTCGCGCCCCCACAGCACCAGGGTATGATGCGGCAGGGCCTTGAGCCGCTTGTCGCGGGTTAGATCCATGCGGAACGCCGCGTCGAACGAGGACGGCCCCTGCAGCGGCGGCGCGGCGACGACCTCAGGGTCGATGCTGGCCTGATAGCGCTGTTCGATCAGATCGTCGGGCACCTCGGCGCCATCGAAGACGAGGTAGTTGCGAATGAATTCGATCAGTTTTTCGCGGCTGGGGCCGTCCCCCTTGTAGTAGCCGATCAGCTTCTTGATCCCCTCGGTCGGCAGGCCGCGGGTCGTGCCGATCCCGCCCGGCCCCATCAATACCAGCCGTCCAATGCGTTCCGGTGCGTCAAGCGCCATCCGCAGCGCGCAGGCCCCGCCAAGCGAATTGCCGACGATATGCGCCTGGGCGATCCCCAGCGCGTCGAGCAGGCCGAGCATGGTCGCGGCCAGATCGCCGAACACGTCGCCTTGATCGAGCCCCTTGGTCGAGGCGCCATAGCCCGGCATATCCGCGACGATGACCCGGAACCGCCGGGCAAGCGCCTCGATATTGCGGCCATAATTGGACAGCCCGTTGGCCCCCGCGCCGCCGCCGTGCAGCAACAGCAGTGCAGGACCCTGGCCAAATTCGTGAACCCTGATCGAACGCGCACCGACGATCACATCGCGGCCCCTGGATTCCACTGTCATGCCGATTTTCTCCCGAGCTTCGACCCGCCAACTAGCGGGTCGAAGTCATTCAAGAAAACGGAAGTGCATGATCAGTGATATCAAAAACCGTGATGAATGGATTGTACTGGCGCTGGCCGGTAGAAGTCACTTGAGGAAGGACGACGGACATATTGCTCGGCAGGAACCCGCCTCGACGCAAACGAGCCAGCGTTTTGCGTCATGCTTCCAAGAATGGGCGAAACGCCCCTCGCGCAGAGGGGGAGCCAGCCCGAAGCCGATGCTCCACTGATCGTGGATTTCCAGAACGGAACTCCCTAGCCATGACATGGCGCAAACCAGACGCACGAGAGGAAACCTGATGAAAATGGCAATCCCCGCCCAACGACGCTGCGCCCGGATGGTCCGGTTGACGACCTGCGCCGCGCTGATCGGCTACGCTGCAACCCTGGCCGCGCGGCAACCAGCCGCTGACCTTGTTCTGCTGCACGGCAACGTCATCCCGATGACCGCCCCGGATGCAAAGGCAGAGGCGGTGGCGATCAAGGATGGGCGCATCCTGGCGATCGGCAACGACGCGCAGATCGCCCCATTGGCCAAGCGGGCGGCCAAGGTCATCGACCTGAAGGGCCGGACCCTGCTGCCCGGCTTCATCGACGCCCACGGCCACATCGCGCTGATGGCGATGCGCGTCGACCAGGCGGACCTGGCTTCACCGCCCGCAGGGCCGATCGCCAACATTGCCGAGTTGCAGGCGGCACTGCGCGCCCAGGCCGCCAAGAACCCCGATGGCTGGATCCTGGGAGCGGGCTATGACGATTCGCTGCTGGCCGAAAAGCGCCACCCCACCCGCCAGGAACTCGACGCAGTGTCGAGCGACCGTCCGATATTCGCCTTGCACGTCTCGTCGCACCTTGCCGCGCTCAACACCAAGGCGCTGGAACTGGCCGGACTGCTGCACCCGGCTGCCGATCCGCCGAGCGGCGTGATTCAACGCGAAGCGGACGGCAAGACGGCAAGCGGGGTGATCGAGGAATCGGCGATGTTCGCCGCCCTGCGGCTCATTCCCGGCGTGCCGATGGACCGGCAGGTCGAACAGCTCGACAAGGCGCAGCAGATCTATGCCAGCAACGGCATCACTTCGGCCGAGGAAGGCGGCACCATGCCCGGCACCTGGGCCGCGATGAACGAAGCGGCCAAGCGCAAGCGGCTGTTTCTCGAC
>JAFEEP010000520.1 GCA_018241045.1 Pseudomonadota bacterium
CATATTCCCACCGGGAGAGACCCAATGGACCTCGAATTCAGCCCCGAAGAGATCGCCTTTCGTGAGGAAGTGCGCACCTTCATTGCCGAAAACTATCCCAAGCAGCTGCGCGGCAAGCAGGACGAAGGCGACGAACTGACCAAGGAGGATTTCCTCTCCTGGCACCGCGTCCTGGCCAAGAAGGGCTGGGTCGCACCGGCATGGCCGGTCGAATACGGCGGCACCGGGTGGAGCGTCACCCAGCGCTTCATCTTTTCCGAGGAAACTGCGCGGGCGGATTGCATCCGCCTGATGCCCTTCGGCCTGACCATGGTCGGCCCGGTGATCTACACCTTCGGCACGCCCGAGCAGAAGGCCCACTTCCTCCCCCGCATCCTGTCGGGCGAGGACTGGTGGTGCCAGGGTTATTCCGAACCCGGATCGGGCTCGGACCTTGCCAGCCTGCGCACCCGTGCCGTGCGGGATGGCGATCACTATGTCGTCAATGGGCAGAAGACCTGGACCACCATGGCCCAGCACGCCGACTGGGGCTTCTTCCTGGTCCGCACCGACCCTGATGCCAAGCAGCAGGAAGGCATTTCTTTCCTGCTGATCGACATGAAGTCGCCCGGCATCACCGTGCGCCCGATCATCACCCTGGGTGGCGAACACGAAGTCAACGAGGTCTTCCTCGAGGACGTGAAGGTGCCGGTCGCGCAGCGCGTCTATGAAGAGAACAAGGGCTGGACCTGCGCCAAGTTCCTCCTTGCCCACGAACGTGTCGGCATCGCCGGGGTCGCCTCGTCCAAGCGCGGGATCGAGAGGATTCGCCAGATCGCCACGACCGAGATCGACGGCGACAAGCCGCTGATCGCCAACCCGTTCTACCGCCGCAAGGTGGCCGAGCTGGAAATGGACCTGACTGCGCTCGAGTTTACCGAACTGCGCACCCTGGCCGGCGAAGCGGCCGGACGCGGGCCGGGGCCGGAAAGCTCGGTTCTCAAGATCAAGGGGTCGGAAATCCAGCAGCGCCTGACCGAATTGGCCCTCGAAGCCGCGGGCCACTATGGCGCGCCCTATTTCCGCGGCTTTGGCGAGGGTGACAACGAACACCCGATCGGCCCCGACTGGGCGCACCGCACCGCGCCGACCTATTACAACACGCGCAAGACCACCATTTATGGTGGATCGAACGAAATCCAGCGCAACATCATCGCCAAGATGGTCTTGGGCCTTTGAGGAACTGACATGGACCTGAGCTATACCGAAACCCAGGACATGCTGCGCGACACCCTCGCGCGGTTCCTGACCGACACCTACGATTTCGAAACCCGCAACAAGATGATCGCCAGCCCCGAAGGCCGCGATCCCGGCGTGTGGAAGGCGCTGTCGAGCGAACTGGGCCTGACCAGCGCACCCTTCGCCGAGGAATATGGCGGCATGGGCGGCGGCGCGCTCGAAAACATGATCATGATGGAGGAACTGGGCAAGGTCATCGCGATCGAACCCTGGTTGCAAACCGTGGTGATCGGCGGCGGCGCCTTGCAGGCGGCAGGCGGCGCGCTGGCCGCAGAGATGATCCCGCAGATCATCGCTGGCGACTGCGTGATCGCCTGGGCCTATGCCGAACCGACCGGGCGCTATGACCTCGCCAATGTCAGCACCACGGCGAAAAAGGACGGCGCGGGCTATGTCCTCAATGGCCACAAGGCAGTGGTCTATGCCGCCCCCTGGGCGACGCACCTGCTCGTCACTGCACGCACCGGCGGTTCGCAGCGCGAGCGCACGGGGGTTGAACTGTTCCTCGTCCCCGCCAACGCCCCCGGCATCACCCGGCGCGACTATCCCACTGTCGATGGCTTCCGCGCCAGCGAGGTCTATTTCGAGAACGTCGCGATTCCGGCCGATGCCCTGCTGCCCGGCGGGATCGACCTGATCGAGCGCATCGCCGACGAGGCGACCATCGGCATCTGCGCCGAAGGCACCGGAATCGCCCGCAAGCTGCTGGAAGGTACGGTCGAATATACCCGCCAGCGCAAGCAGTTCGGCCAGCCGATCAGCAAGTTCCAGGCATTGCAGCACCGCATGGCCGATATGCTGGTCGAAGCTGAGCAGATCGCCTCGATGACGCTGATGGGCACGCTGAAGCTCGACCTTCCCGCTGCAGAGCGCAAGGCAGCGGTCAGCCTGGCCAAGGCCAAGGTCGCACGCTCGATCAAGTTCGTCGGGCAAGGCGCGATTCAGACTCACGGCGGGATCGGCATCACCATGGAGCTGGCGATCGGGCACTACTTCAAGCGTTCGACCATGATCGAGAACCAGTTCGGCAGCGCCGACGCGCACCTTGAACGCTACGAGGCGCTGACCCTCGCCGCCTGACGATCCGGGACGACCCCGCCCGCAGCAATGCGGCGGGGTCGCGCCCCCTTTTGCGCGACTGCGCCCACGCCGCCCGAAGACTGGCGGCATATCTACCGATTTTTCCGCGCACTAGTGTGCGCAAATCGGGAACCATTGTCACACTTGACCGTTTCTCGTTCGGACCATCGCAATTGCGCACCGGACGACAGAATGCACGACGATTTCAATGACCTGCTTATGGCACTGTCCGAGGACGACCGCGCACGAGTGGCGGCGCGTCTCTCGCGGCAGGATCTCGCCAAGGGCGCCATGCTCCACGATCCCGGAAACCCGATCGACTACTGCTATTTTCCCAGCGGCGCAGCAGTGGCCAGCTACCGGGTGGTCCTCGCCGATGGGTTGGCGGTGGAAACTGCCACGGTCGGGCGCGAGGGCGCGTTGGGCGGGGTCGTCAGCCACGGCCCGATCCCGGCATTCGCCCGTTCAAGCGTGCTGCAGGGCGGCACCTTCCTGCGCATCGCGCTGCGCGACCTCGACCAGCTCAAGCAGGGCATTCCCGCCGTCGAGCGCCTGTTCGATCGCTATGCCGACTGCTTCATGGCCCAGGTTCTCCAGTCGACCGCCTGCGATGCCGCCCACACCATCGAGCAGCGCGTCGCGCGATGGCTGATCGCCGCGACCTGGCGCAGCGGCAGCAACAAGCTGGTGATGACCCAGGAACAAATGGGCGAATTGCTCGGCATCGGGCGAACCTATGCCAGCCGGGTGCTACAGCGCTTCAAGGATAACGACTTGATCGAGATCCGCCGTGGCCGCCTCATCGTGATCGATCAGGACGCGGTGCGCAGCGCGGCCTGCGGCTGCAACGCGGCCATCGCCAGCCACTACGCCACGGTTCTGGGCGGGATCTACCCCGAATAGCGGCCTGCACCGCTTACTTGCGGGTTGGCAGCTCGGTTGGAGTGGGTTCGGCAGCGGCACCCGATTTCAGCGCGCCCTTCGACGAGACCAGCAGCGCGCCGACCTGGCTCGACAGCCCGCGCACCCGCGCCAGGTTGGCATTGAGCACGGTCAGGTCTTCGGACGATCCGGCCGAGGCAGCGACCCGGTCCGCCTCGGCGGCCAGCGCCCGCGCGCGATCCGCATTATCCTTGCGCAGCTTGTGCGACTGGCGCTTGGCGCCAGAGGCAAACAGGCCAGCCTTCTCGACCTGCGCGAGGCTGGTCACCTGCCCCGACAGGCGCATCACTTCACCCCGCGCGCCCTCGATCTCAACGCGCATCTTCGACAGGCGGTTCTGCATCTTGGCCGTGTTCACGGCAGCGTCGGCCACCACGTTCGCCGCCCTGGCACTGGCGACCACCGCCGAAATAGGCACCGACTGCAACCTGACATAGGCCGCAACCGCGCTGCGCTGCGCCACCAGCATGGACAGCGCATCGGGGGCACTGCCGGCGGCACCCAACGAGGCGGCGATCTCCGCCCGCGCCCCGCGCGCGCGGCCCAGGGTTCGGTCGACCTTGGCCACGCTGTCCGGGGCAAGCCCCTTGCCGCTCGCCGCGATCTGCTGCTGATCGTGCAACAAGCGGTCGGCATCGGCGCTCAGCGCTGGTCCCTGTTGCTGGACCAGCCCGGCGGCCAGCGTCTTGACCTGCCCGGTCAGCGCTGCATCGCCCGGGCGCGACTGGATCTGGGCAAGGAGTGGCGCCATCGCGCGCTGCCCCGCCTCCAGCGCGGCAAGTTCCGCCGCGGGTCGCTTGGCCGAACGCGAAACCGCGATCAGCGCCGACATCGCCTCATCGATCGGCTGCGCCTCTGCACTGGCCGGAAGCGCGGCAACGCCAGCCGCCACGGCTGTCGCCGCACCGGGGTTCGGCGAAGGTGCCGTGGCAAGCGCAAAGGTAGGTGCGGTGCTTGCCGACTTGCCGCCAAGGCCGCCGATCCACGCCGCCGCTCCGCCGCCAACCAGCAACAGCGCCCCGGCGATCATCGCCACGTGCGGCAAGCCCCGCCGCGTGGGCACTGGCGCAGCCTCTGCACGGTCGTTAGCTGGCTCGGGCGCGAAGACGTGGCCATCGAGCGGCTCGGCCTTCCCTCCCTTGGCGGCCGCAGCCAGGATCATCGGTTCGGGCGCGGCTGGCTGCGCTTCCG
Organism: Pseudomonadota bacterium; assembly: GCA_018241045.1. GTDB lineage: Bacteria > Pseudomonadota > Alphaproteobacteria > Sphingomonadales > Sphingomonadaceae > Novosphingobium. Next base: position 4,492 of record JAFEEP010000520.1, read on the forward strand.
CCGCTGCAGCGACGGGCACTTCCTTGACCGCCACAGCCACCGTTTCATGCGCCCGCTCAGGAACGGGCGTGGTGGCGGGGCGCAGCGGCGGTGCCACTTCCGGCGCATCGTCCCCCGCAGCGCGCCACAGGCGGCGCAGCGTGGCGACATGGGCGGCGGTACGCTCGCGCAGATGCTCGTTGCGCTCGATCTGCCAGACGTGGCGATCAAGCGGCATCACCTGTTCGGACGAGCGGATCTGTCGCATCGTCGCCAGTGCGGCATCGCCCTTGCCCATCGAATCGGCGACGATCGCTTTCCATTCGAGCGCCACCGGATTTTCGGGATCGAGCATCAGCGCCCGGTCGAGTGCCTGTTCGGCCTCTTCCCCCTGCCCTTCGAGCATCAGGCAGATGCCCAGATGCGTCAGCCCGACGTTGCGCCCGGCATCGAAGGGCGAAAGCCGCTCCTGCTGGCGATAGGCCTCGACCGCGTCCCTGGTCTGGCCGAGCATTCGATAGCTGTCGCCAAGAATGCGGTACGAGGCGGGCGAGCTGGGCCACAGCTCGACGATCCGCTTGGCGAGGCGCAGGCAGACATCGTATTCGCCCAGCCCCTGATAGGCCCCGGCCAATTCCATCAGCACGGTCGGGTTGTTGCCGTCTAGCCGCATCGCCTGACGCGTGCGCGACTGGATCTCGCGAATCTGGTCCTCGTCAGGCTTGACCCCCTGGCTTTCGGGCAGCACCGCCAGTGCCGAGGCCAGCATGGCGTGCGCCAGCCCCACGTCGGGCGCGGCGGCCACCGCCAATCGCGCCTCGGCGACTGCCTGACAGGCGCGTTCCTCGTCGGCGCGGCGCGCGCAGGCGGCGGCGCGCAGGA
>JAFEEP010000521.1 GCA_018241045.1 Pseudomonadota bacterium
CAGTTCCGGCCGTATCGCGGGCTACTACACCCTCGCGGCCGGCGGCGTGCCGCTGAACGACTTGCCGCCCGAGCTGACCAAGCGCCTGCCCCGCTACCCCAGCGTTCCCGTCGCTCGCGTGGGCCGACTGGCCGTCGACCGGGCGTTTCACGGACGGAAGCTCGGCGCAGCCCTGCTCGCGGACGCCGCCCTCCGCGCCGCTCGGTCTGAGGTGGCGGTCTATGCCTTGATCGTCGATGCCAAGGACGATGCCGCCGCGGCGTTCTATCGCCACCACGGCTTCGAGCACATCGGCGGCAAGGCCCGGCAGTTGTTCGTGCCGCTGCAGCGGTTCAATCAGGCGCCCGGCTAGGCACGGGCGGTAAGCTACCTACTTCCACCCGAAAAGTGACTTCCAGATTGCAGGAGTCCTCGCAGCACCAGCATCAAGAGCCAGGCGCCGATTTTGGCGACCGGTCGAAACAGGGAGGCAAATGCCGCAAGTCGCACCGCTGCCATTCTTCGAACATCCGATCCTCAATTCGCCGTATGCCTACCCTGGCCGCCACTGGGAGCTGGATGCGGATGGTCAGCCCACCAACAAGCTGATCGAGTCGCGCCGTCGCTCGGACCTGATCACGCCCGTCCCGAAGGCCAAGAAGCGCAAGGCGCCCAAGGGTCCGACGGCCCAGGTTGAGCTGGAGTTGACGGCCGACGACGAAGGCCTCAGCACCGCCGAGCAGAAGTACGACCCCACTCCCATCATCAACGAGCTGCGTGGGTACGTGGACACGTGGCGCGCACTGCCGAACCCATCGCAGTGGCAGGTCACGCCCGAGACCGCCCGCTTGCTGCAGCATTGGAGGCAGCACACCTTCCAGAACCAGCGGCCCTTCTTCTGCCAGATCGAGGCGGTCGAGACCGCCATCTGGCTGACCGAAGTCGCGCCCAAGCTGGGGGCAGCGGGCAAGAAGTTCAGGGACCACCTGGCGGGCGCGAACGCCATGTCCAACCCGGACCTGTTCCGCATCGCGCTGAAGCTGGCCACCGGCGCCGGCAAGACCACCGTGATGGCCATGCTGATCGCCTGGCAGACGGTCAATGCGGTGCGCCACGCCGGCAGCAAGCAGTTCACGCGGGGCTTTCTCATCGTCGCCCCGGGCCTGACCATCAAGGATCGCCTGCGCGTGCTGCTGCCGCAGGACCCGGACAGCTACTACGTCACCCGCGAGATCGTGCCCGGCGACATGCTGGGCGACATCAAGCGTGCCGTCATCGTCATCACCAACTACCACGCCTTCAAGCTGCGCGAGACGCTGGAAGTCACTGCTGCCGGCCGGGCGTTGCTGCAGGGCCGTGGGGCCCCGCTGCAGACCCTGGAAACCGAAGGCGAGATGATCAAGCGCGTGATGCCCGAACTCATGGGCATCAAGAACGTCCTCGTGATCAACGACGAGGCGCACCACTGCTACCGCGCCAAGCCGAAGGAAGCCGAGGCCGACATCGACGACCTGAAGGGCGACGAGAAGGACGAGGCGAAGAAGAACAACGAGGCGGCCCGCCTGTGGATCAGCGGCATCGAGGCCGTGAAGCGCAAGCTGGGCGTACCAGTGGTCTTCGACCTCTCGGCCACGCCGTTCTTCCTGCGCGGCTCCGGCTACGCCGAAGGCACGCTGTTCCCGTGGACCATGTGCGACTTCTCGCTGATGGACGCCATCGAGTGCGGCATCGTCAAGCTGCCGCGCGTACCGGTGTCGGACAACATCACCGGCGCCGACGCGCCGAAGTTCCGCAACCTGTGGGACCACATCGGCAAGCGCATGCCCAAGAAGGGCGTGCGCACGGCCGGCAAACTGGACCCGCTGGCACTGCCGACCGAGCTGTACACCGCGCTCGAAGCGCTGTACGGCCACTACGCCAAGATCTTCGACAGCTGGCAGGCGCAGGGCATCGAGGTGCCGCCCGTGTTCATCGTGGTGTGCAACAACACAGCCACGTCGAAGCTCGTTTACGACTACATCTCCGGCTTCGAGCGCACGATCGAGCACACCGGCGCGAACGGCGAGAAGACCGAGACCCGCACGCTGGAGAACGGCCGTCTCAAGCCCTTCCGCAACTACGATGAGCACGGCCAGAAGCTCGCCCGCCCGCGCACCCTGCTGATCGACAGCGAGCAGCTGGAGTCCGGCGAGGCCCTCGACCCCGGCTTCCGCGACATCGAGGCCGACACCATCGAGCGCTTCCGCCGCGAGATCATGGAGCGCACCGGCGACCGCGCCGCCGCCGACAAGCTCACCGACGCCGACCTGCTGCGCGAGGTGATGAACACCGTCGGCAAGCCCGGCAAGCTGGGCGAAGGCATCCGCTGCGTGGTGAGCGTCTCCATGCTCACCGAGGGTTGGGACGCCAACACCGTGACGCACGTGCTCGGCGTTCGTGCCTTCGGCACGCAGCTGCTGTGCGAGCAGGTGGTGGGCCGCGCCCTGCGCCGCCAGAGCTACACGCTGAATGCCGAAGACAAGTTCGACGTGGAATACGCCGACGTGCTGGGCATCCCGTTCGACTTCGCGGCCAAGCCGGTGGTCGTGCCACCCAAGCCGCCGGTGAAGACCACCCGCGTGCAGGCCGTGAGCCCCGAGCGCGATGCGCTGGAGATCCGATTCCCGCGGGTGGACGGCTACCGCGTCGAGCTGCCCGCCGAGCGTCTGAAGGCCACCTTCAGCGCGAACTCGGGCCTGACCCTGACGCCCGACCTGGTGGGCCCGTCCACCACCCAGAACCTGGGCATCGTGGGCGAAGGCGTGAACCTGACGGTGCAGCACCTGGAAGACACGCGCGACAACACCATCGCCTTCCATCTGGCCAAGCACCTGCTGTACCGCAAGTACCGCGACCCGGGCCAGGACCCCAAGCTGCACCTCTTCGGCCAGCTCAAGGGCATCGCCCAGGAATGGGTGCGCGACCACCTGAAGTGCGCCGGCGGCACCTGGAAGGCCCAGGTCATGCAC
>JAFEEP010000522.1 GCA_018241045.1 Pseudomonadota bacterium
ATCGGCAACGATCACGTCACCGGGATTGACCAGCGCCCCGGCGCAGACCACCGGTACGTTGACGCTGCCCAAAGTGTTCTTGACCGTCCCTTGCGCGAACACCGCCTTCGACCAGACCGGGAATTGCATTTCGGTCAGGTCGCGCACATCGCGCACCCCGGCGTCGATGATCAGCCCCCGGCACCCGCGCGCCTGGGCGCTGGTGGCAAGCAGATCTCCGAAATAGCCGTCCTCGCACGGGCTGGTCGGGGCCAGCAGCAGCACGTCGCCCGCCTTGAGCTGTTCGATCGCGACGTGGACCATCCAGTTATCGCCCGGCGGTGCGCTGATCGTCACCGCGCTGCCAGCGATCCGCGCCCCGGGATAGATCGGGCGAATATGGCTGGCGAGCAGTCCGGTGCGGCCCTGCGCCTCGTGGACCGTGGCGACGCCGCAATGGGCCAGCCCGTCGATCACTTCGGGCGCAGCGCGTTCGATATGCTGCACGACTACTCCGCCCATCACCGTCTCCTTCGCAAACCGCGGCGCTATTGTGATGGACCAGCCGGGCGGGGATGGAAAAGAGAATGACTCGCCCGGCAATTAGTTTTAGCTAAGATGGCGTATGGCGATCTGGCACCTCAACCTGCGACACCTCGCCGCCGTGGCGCAGATTGCGCGGCTGGGAACGATCAATGCCGCTGCCCAGGCAGTCAACCTGACCCAACCCGCCATAACCCAGGCCTTAGCCCGGCTCGAAGGCCAGCTCGCCTTGCCGCTGTTCGAGCGCCGCCACGATGGCATGGCCCCGACCGCGGCGGCGGACCTGCTGGTGCCCCGGATCGAGGCGGCCCTGGGCCACATTGCCAGTCCGCACGTTACCATGGCCCGGCTGCGCGCGCTGCTCGCCCTGGCCGATGCGGGAAGCTATGCCGGGGCGGCAGCGGTCACCGGCCTGTCGCTGCCCTCGATCCACCGCGCGGTCAGCGACCTTTCGCTGTCGATGCGGCGCGCCCTCGTCCAGCGGCGCGGCAAGATCGTGGTCCTGACCGAAAACGGCGCAACGCTCGCCCGCGCCTTCCGCCTCGCCCGGGTCGAGTTGGAGACAGGCCTGTCCGAGATCGAGGCCCTGCAGGGGCGAGAGACCCGGCGGATCGCGATCGGGGCCATGCCGCTGTCACGCGCGCGGATCCTGCCCGCGGCGGTCACTCGGTTCCTGCGCCGCTTCCCGCAGGTGGCGATCTCGATCGCCGAAGGCTCGCGCGCTGAACTTGTCGAGCCGCTGCGCAACGGCGGGCTCGACCTGATGGTCGGCGCATTGCGCGATCCGCTGATCGAGGCCGACCTTGCCCAGCGAGCCCTGTTCGCCGACCTGCCCGCGGTGATCGCACGCCGTGGTCATCCGCTGGCCGGAACGGCGCCCACGCCAGCCGACCTGGCCCGCTATCCCTGGACCGTCCCTGCCGTTGGGGCCCCGCTGCGCAACGGGTTCGAACGGTTTTTCGCCGAGGCGGGGGTCGCGCCGCCGCGCGTGCCGATCGAATCCGGTTCGGTGATGATGATCCGCCAGATCCTGATCGACAGCGATTTCCTGACCATGCTTTCACCCGACCAGCTTGCGGTCGAGATGGAAGCGGGCTGGCTTGAACAGATCGCCCCGCTGCCTCCGGGACTGGGCCGGACGATCGGGGTGACGACCCGCGCCTCGTGGCGCCCGACCCAGGTCCAGCGCGAATTCATCGCCGACCTTGTCGCAGTGGCCGGGGAAATGACCTGAGCCGCAATCACAATTAGTGTCAGCTTATGCCATCCGGGCAGTTCCGATTTGCCGATTGCCGGGCGTGCAAGCAGTCTGCGCACCATGCCGACTGACGTCGCCCTTATCGGTTTCGGAGAGGCCGGATCGACCTTCGCCCGCGCGGGCGATTGGGCCGAACGTGCTTGCGCCTTCGATCGTCTTGCAACGCGAACGACGGTGATGGCCAGCCTGGGCCTGCGCGCCGCAAACAGCGCGGCCGAGGCGCTGGACGGCGCGGCGCTGGTCCTCTCGCTGGTCACCGCCGACCAGGCGCTCGCCGCCGCTGAGGAGGCCGTACCGCTGCTCGCCCCCGGCGCGCTGTGGTGCGACATGAATTCGGTCGCGCCTGACACCAAGCGCGCCGCCGCCCGGGCGATCGAGGCGGCGGGCGGGCGCTATGTCGACGCCGCGATCCTTGCGCCGGTCAATCCCCAACGCCTCGCGGCGCCGCTGCTGCTCGCCGGTCCTGCCGCCGCCGAGGCCCACGCGCGGCTAACGGCGCTGGGGTTTAGCAATGCGCGCGTGGTCGGCACCGAGGTCGGCAAGGCCAGCGCGATCAAGATGATCCGCTCGGTGATGGTCAAGGGGATCGAGGCCCTGACCGACGAGATGATGGCCGCCGCCCGCGTCGCCGGGATCGAGGGCGAGGTACTGGCCTCGCTCGACGCCAGCGAAAAGGCGCAGTCCTGGGCCGCGCGCGCCGCCTACAATCTCGAGCGCATGGCCACTCACGGCACCCGCCGCGCCGCAGAGATGGAAGAGAGCGCTAGGACCCTGCTGTCGTTGGGCATCGCCCCGGTGATGACGCGGGGCACGGTGCTTCGGCAGCGACAGGCCGGACAGATCGGGAAGAATAGCCAATGACCATGATCATCGACTGCCACGGCCACTACACCGTTCTGCCCAAGGCCCACGACGCATGGCGCGAGGCGCAGAAGGCCGCGTTCAAGGCCGACGCTGAATGTCCGCCTTACCCTCGGATCTCCGACGAGGAGATCCGCGAAACGATCGAGGGCAACCAGCTGCGCCTGCTGCGCGAACGCGGCGCGGACATGACGATCTTCTCGCCACGCGCCAGCGCCATGGCCCCCCACGTCGGCGACCAGTCGGTCGCGGTTACATGGGCGCAGGTCTGCAACGATCTGATCGCGCGGGTCGTAGGCCTCTATCCCGCAACGTTCGCCGGGGTGTGTATGTTGCCGCAATCGCCCGAGGCGGACATGGCCAGTTCGATCGTCGAGCTGAAACGCTGCGTCGCCAATGGCTTCATCGGCTGCAACCTCAATCCCGATCCAGGCGGCGGGCAATTCAGCCACCCACCGCTGACCGACCCGTTCTGGTTCCCGTTCTACGAAGCGATGTGCGAACTGGACGTTCCGGCGATGATCCACGTTTCGGGAAGCTGTAATCCCGCGATGCACGCCACCGGCGGCTACTACATCGCCGCCGATACGATCGCCTTCATGCAGTTGCTCGAAGGTGACCTGTTCGCGCGCTTCCCCACGCTGCGCTTCATCATCCCCCACGGCGGCGGGGCGGTGCCCTATCACTGGGGGCGCTATCGCGGCCTTGCCGATATGCTCAAGAAGCCGGACCTTTCCGCCCACCTGATGAACAACGTGTTCTTCGACACCTGCGTCTATCACCAGCCGGGCATCAACCTGCTGGCCGACGTGATCGACAACAAGAACATCCTGTTCGGCAGCGAGATGGTCGGCGCGGTGCGCGGGATCGATCCCGCCACCGGATTCTATTTCGACGACACCAAGCGCTATGTCGACGCACTTCCCATCACGGCGGAGGAGCGCCACGCGATCTACGAAGGCAATGCCCGCCGGGTTTTCCCCCGGCTCGACGCGCAATTGAAGGAACGCGGCCTGTGAAGCAGGACATTCATGAATATCTCGCCGCGTTCGAGGACATTCCCGGCACGCGCGTCTACACCGCCGCGCGGGCGCGTCAGGGGTACTGGCTCAACCAGTTTGCGATGAGCCTGATGAAGGCGGCAAACCGCGATCGCTGGAAGGCCGACGAGCGCGCCTATCTCGACCAGTGGCAGCTCACCGATGCGCAGAAGCAGGCGGTGCTTGATCGGGACTACAATCGGATGCTCGATCTGGGCGGGAACATCTACTTCCTCTCGAAGATCTTCTCGACCGACGGGATCCCCTTTGCCGAGGCCTGCTCGACCATGACCGACATGACCTTTCCCGAATACCGCCAGATGATGCTCGACGGTGGACGGTCACCCGAAGGCAACCGCTCGATCAAAGGGGGATATTGATGGCGCGTATCACCGCCGGGGTCGGCTCCAGCCACATCCCCCTGCTCGGCGTGGCGGTCGATCAGGGCAAGACGGGGGACGATTACTTCGGCCCGATCTTCAAGGGTTATGAATGGACCAAGGCATGGGAGAAATCGGAAAAGCCCGATGTCGTGGTGCTGGTCTATAACGACCATGCCTCGGCCTTCGACGCCAATATCATCCCGACCTTCGCGATCGGCTGCGGCGAGCGCTACAAACCCGCCGACGAAGGCTGGGGGCCACGCCCGGTCCCCGACGTGGAGGGCCATACCGACCTTGCCTGGCACATCGCGCAAAGCCTGATCCTCGACGATTTCGACATGACGATCATCAACGAGATGGATGTCGATCACGGGCTGACCGTGCCACTTTCGATGATGTTCGGAACGCCCGACAAGTGGCCAGTGAAGGTCATCCCGCTGGCGGTAAACGTCGTCACCTATCCGGTCCCTTCGGGCAACCGCTGCTGGGCGCTGGGCGAGGCGATCGCCCGCGCGGTCGAGAGCTTTCCCGAAGATCTCAACGTGCAGGTCTGGGGCACCGGTGGGATGAGCCACCAGTTGCAGGGACCGCGCGCGGGCCTGCTCAACCGCAAGTGGGACAACCATTTCATGGACCTGCTGGTCGGTGACAGTCAGGAGGCGCGGGCGATTCCGCATATTGAATACCTGCGCGAAACCGGCAGCGAAGGCATCGAGATTGTCATGTGGCTGATCATGCGCGGCGCGCTGGGAACCAAGACCCGCCTGCTGCATCGTCACTATCACATCCCCTGCAGCAACACGGCGGTCGGCCACATGGTACTGGAGCCAACGACATGAGAATCGCCCTCGCCGGAGCCGGAGCCTTTGGTGAAAAACACCTCGACGGCCTCAGGAACATCCCCGGGGTCGAGATCGTCTCGATCATAAGCCGCACGGCCGAACAGGCGGCGGCGGTCGCGAAAAAGTACGGCGCGCCGCATAGCTCAACCGAACTTGAGGATGCCTTGGCCCGCGACGATGTCGATGCGGTTATCCTGTGCACCCCCACCCAGATGCACGCCGCCCAGGCGATCGCCTGCATGGCGGCGGGCAAGCACGTCCAGGTGGAGATTCCACTGGCCGACAGCCGGGCCGAGGCCGAGGCGGTGCTGCAAAAGCAGCAGGAGACCGGGCTTGTCTGCATGGTTGGCCACACCCGCCGGTTCAATCCGTCGCACCAGTACGTCCACAACCGCATTGCCGCGGGTGAGTTCAACGTCCAGCAGATGGACGTCCAGACCTACTTCTTCCGCCGCAAGAACATGAACGCCAAGGGCGAGCCGCGCAGCTGGACCGATCACCTGCTGTGGCATCACGCCGCGCATACCATCGACCTGTTCGCCTATCAGGCGGGGCGAATCGTCAAGGCCAACGCGTTGCAGGGTCCGAAGCATCCCGAGTTGGGCATCGCGATGGATATGTCGATCCAGCTCAAGAGCGCGAGCGGGGCGCTTTGCACCCTGTCGCTGTCGTTCAACAACGACGGACCGCTCGGCACCTTCTTCCGCTACATCGGTGACAGCGCGACCTATATCGCCCGCTACGACGATCTGGTGAACGGCAAGGAGGAACCGATCGACGTCAGCAAGGTCGCGGTCAGCATGAACGGGATCGAGTTGCAGGACCGTGAGTTCGTCAGCGCGATCCGCGAAGGCCGCGAGCCCAATTCGTCGATCGGTCAGGTGCTCGACTGCTATCGCGTAATCGGCGAGCTTGCCGCCGACCTGAAGCGACAGGACGGCTGGTCGTAGTTCAGATTATCCCGCCTGCCGCCAGTTCGGCCAGTTCCTCCGGCCCGATACCCAGCCGGTCGCCATAGACTTCGGCATTGTGCTCGCCCGGAACCTGTGGGGCGAGGCGACGAACGGACGAGGGCGTTGCTGACAGCCGCGGCATCGGCGCCTGCATTCGCAAGGTTCCGTAGACCGGGTGATCGAGCGCGACGATGGCCTCGCGGGCAGCGAAATGCGGATCCTGAAGCATTTCCCTGCCGGTGTAGATGCGCCCGGCCGGCACCGAGTGGGCGATCATCAGCGCCTCGACCTCCTCGATGCTGAGCGTCCGGGTCCAGGCGTTGATCAGCGCATCGAGTTCCGCCTGGTTCTCACCGCGCGCGCGATGGGTGGCATAGCGTGGGTCGCGCGCCAGAGCGGGCTGGCCCATCGCCTCGGCCAGTCGGGCGAAGATCGCGTCGCCATTGCCGCCGATCATGTATTCGCCGTCGCTGCAGCGATAGACGTTGCTGGGGGCGATCCCCGGCAGGATCGAGCCGGAGCGCGGGCGCACGATCCCCATCGCATCATATTCGGGGACCAGACTTTCCATCACCTGCAGCACCGCTTCGTAAAGCGCGGAATCGACCACCTGGCCCTTGCCGGTCAGGTCACGGGCGCGCAGCGCCGCGAGCGCACCCATGCAGCCATAGGTCGCCGCCAGGGTATCGCCGATCGATACCCCCATGCGCGCTGGCGGGCGATCGGGATCGCCGACGATCGCGCGCCAGCCGCCCATCGCCTCGCCAATCCCGCCGAACCCGGCGCGGCTGGCATAGGGCCCAGTCTGGCCATAGCCGCTCATCCGCACCACGATCAGGCGGGGGTTGATCGAATGGAGATCGGCCGGACCAAGCCCCCATTTCTCGACCGTGCCGGGTTTGAAATTCTCGATCATGATATCCGCATCGGCGAGCAGCCGGCGCGCAAGGTCCTGCCCGGCGGAAACACGCAGGTTGGCGGTGACCGAACGCTTGTTGCGGCCGATCACTTCCCACCACACCTTGTGTTCGCCGTTGCCCCACTGCCGCATTGGATCGCCCGCGCCGGGCGGCTCGATCTTGATCACGTCGGCGCCCATGTCGCCGAGCAATTGGCCGCAGAAGGGCCCGGCAATGAGCTGCCCCAGTTCGATCACCCTGATCCCGCGCAGTGCGCCTTCGTTGCCGGTCATGCGCGATCCCCGACGGGAAAAGCACCCGCCCGGGCGAGCATCGAGGGCATCGGCTTGTTCATCAACCCGCCCAGCCAGCGGGTCGTGCCGATCAGCCGGTCGAGGTTCAGTCCGGTTTCAATCCCCGACCGTGCCAGTAGATAGGCGACGTCCTCAGTCGCGACATTGCCGCTGGCCCCGGGGGCGAAGGGGCAGCCGCCCAGCCCGCCGATCGCCGCGTCGATCGTCGTGGCGCCCGCCTCGACCGCTGCCCAGACGTTGGCGATCCCGGTGTTGCGGGTATCATGGAAATGCGCGCGTACCGGGATCGGCGCGATCGCCGCACGCACTGCCTTAACCAATGCAGTGACCTGAGCGGGAACCGCGGCCCCGATCGTATCCGCCAAAGCGATCTCGCGCGGCCCGGCAGCGACCAGTTCGCGCGCGATTTCGACGACCCACGCGGGATCAACCTCACCGCTGAACGGACAGCCGAAGGAGACCGCGATTGTCGCCTGGGCCGACTTGCCCGCGGCCAGGGCCTTGGCGATGATCCGCTGCGCGACCTCAACCGATTCCGCGCTGGTCTGACCCTGGTTACGCAGACCAAAGGCGTCGGA
>JAFEEP010000523.1 GCA_018241045.1 Pseudomonadota bacterium
CGGGCCTTCGCCTCGTGCTGGAGGAATGATCGAGCCGTATGGCCAGAAGCGATATCCGGCGCACCGCGCCGCGTGGCCGCCAGCCTGAACCTTCGCCGCCGTCGGGCTGGCGCCGGTTCGTCCGCCGGATCTTCGTCTGGGGTTTTGCGCTGGCGGTGGCGGTTGGCCTGACCGCGCGGACCCTGCCCAGCTATGAACAACTGAAATCGAGCCAGGCCGGGCAGATGATCGTGGTGCGCGCACGCGATGGGACCGAGCTGTTCTCGATGGGCCCAAGCTACGGCAAATGGGTGCCCTATGCCCAGATCCCCGAAGTGATGAAGGATGCGATGCTGTCCACCGAGGACCGTCGCTTCCGCAGTCACATCGGCATCGATCCGATCGGCATCACCCGCTCGTTCTACGTCCGCTACCGCGACGGAAGGTTCAAGCAGGGCGGGTCGACCATCACCCAGCAGCTTGCCCGCACGGTGTTCCTCAACAACGACCGCACCTGGAGCCGCAAGCTGCGCGAGCTGGTGCTGGCGCTGGCGCTGGAATGGAAGTTCTCCAAGGACCAGATCCTCGAAGCCTATCTCAACAAGGTCTATTTCGGCGGCGGGGCCTATGGCATCGATTCGGCCAGCCGCAAGTTCTTCGGCCACCCGGGGACCGAGCTGTCGCTGCCCGAGGCGGCGATCATCGCCGGACTGGTCAAGGCACCGTCGCACTATTCGCCGACCGCTGACCAGCAGGCCGCGGTCGATCGCGCCAGGGTGGTACTGTCGCTGATGGCGCAGAACGGCGCGATCAGTTCGGGTGATGCCGCAGGGGTCGATTTCAAGTCGCTCAAGTTTGCCGCGGAAACCGGCCAGAACTCGGCGCGCTACTTCACCGACTGGGCCTTGCCCCAGCTTGACCTGCTGCTGGGCGAGAATACCGACCCGATCGAGGTCTGGACCACGCTCGATCCCAAGCTCCAGGCCACCGCGACCGACACGATCAAGAGCACCGTCCCCGGCGGGGCGCAGGGCGCGCTGGTCAGCCTCGATCGCGATGGCGCGGTGCTGGCGATGGTCGGAGGCACCGACTACGTCACCTCGAACTACAACCGCGCGACCAACGCGGTGCGTCAGCCCGGTTCGGCGTGGAAGCTGTTCGTCTATCTGGCGGCGCTTGAGGCGGGCTATACCCCGGGTGCCAAGGTGGTCGACGAACCGGTGACGATCGACGGCTGGACCCCGCGCAATTCGGGCGGAACCTATGCCGGCGAAATCGACGTGCGCACCGCCTTCGCCTATTCGAAGAACACCGTCGCCGCGCAGCTTGGCAATGAAGTAGGTTTTGGCGCGGTCGCCGGGATGGCGCGGCGCTTTGGCATCTCGACCCCGATCAGCACCTATCCCTCGATGGTGCTCGGTTCGAATGAGGTGCGCCTGATCGACATGACCCGTGCCTTCGCCTCGGTTTCGGCCAAGGGGCAGGCGATCGAGCCCTATGGCATCGCCAAGGTGACCACTACCGACGGGCGGGTGCTGTACCAGCACGATGCCAAGGCCGGGCAGATGCTGGTCCCGGCCTATGTCGCGGCGGGGATCACCGACCTGCTGCAGAGCGCGGTCAACATCGGCACCGGCCGCGCGGCGCAGATCGGCCGTCCGGTCGCGGGCAAGACCGGGACCACCACCTCGAACAAGGATGGCTGGTTCCTGGGCTTTTCCAGCGGCATCACCACCGGGGTGTGGATGGGCCGCGATGATGACAAGCCGGTTGGCGGGCTGCAGGGCGGCGCCGCCCCGGCGCGCGCCTTCGCCAGCTACATGAAGGTTGCCGTGGCCAGCCGCCCGGTCGAGAAGTTCGATACCGAGGTGACCCTGCCCGCCTGGCAGCTTGAACCCGATGATGAGGCCAACCTGTCTGGCGATCCGAACAATTACTATTACCCCGACGATCAGGGCAATCTGGTCGATCCGACCACCGGCAAGCCGGTCCGCCAGCAGCAGCAATCGCCTTACAACCCGGACGATGTCGGGCCCGCACCGCCGCCCGAGCAGGAACCGCCTCCGCCAGCAGCGGACCAGGACTTCCTCAACCAGGCCACCGGCAAGAACAGGCAGAGCCAGCAGAGCCGCCCGGCCCAGCAGTAGGCGAAAGGAAAGGGCCTCCTTCCCGGGTGGAAGGAGGCCCTTTCCTTTGTCGTCGCGGTTGATTCAGCGCAGACGGACGGGCAGGTAAATCGCCTGCTGGCCGCGTTTCTGGAAGCGCAGCAGGATCGCCGAGCGGTTTTCAGCCTTGGCTGCCTTGATCGCCGTTTCAAGGTCGGCAACGGTGAAGGTGTCGCGGTAATTGGCCGACAGAATGATGTCGCCGCGCGAAAAACCTCGCGCCGCCGCATCGGATGACTGATCGACCTGGGCGACGACCAGCCCGCGGGTGTTGGCGGGCACGCCAAGCTGACCGGCGATCTGCGCCGTGATCGGCAGCACCGACAGTCCCAGCGCCTTTTCGGCCAAGCCTTCGCCCTGGGCCTGGGCCGGGGAATCGTCATCCTGCGGGGCGTTGGGGTTGAAGCTCTGCTGGGCGATTACGTCCTCGCTCGGGCGCTTGCCGACCGTGGCGGTCAGCGTCATGCGCTTGCCCTGGCGGACAAGGTCGACCGGGATGCGCTTGCCCGGCGCGGTGTTGGCGACGATGTAGGACAGCGTCTGGTCCGGGCTGACGTCCTTGCCATCGACCCGCAGCACCACGTCACCCGCCTGAATGCCCGCAGCGGCAGCCGGCTGACCGGGCTGGACCGACTGGACCAGTTCGCCGCGATTGTGCGTCAGGCCCAGCGAATCCGCGACATCCTCGGTCACCGGCTGGATCTGCACGCCCAGATAGCCACGGTCGATCGACACGCCCTTGATCAGCTTGTCGACGATCGGCGCGGCGGTTTCGGCGGGGATGGCGAAACCGATCCCGACCGAGCCGCCGGTGGGCGAGAAGATCGCATTGTTGATCCCGATCACTTGTCCCTTCATGTCGAACATCGGGCCGCCCGAGTTGCCTCGGTTGATCGAGGCATCGGTCTGGATGTAACGATCATAGGCCGTGCCGGTGCCCGTCGAACGGGTCACGGCCGAAACGATCCCCGAGGTGACGGTGCCGCCCAGGCCAAAGGGGTTGCCGATCGCGATCACCCAGTCGCCCACGCGCGCGCTGCGGCTGTCGCCGAACTTGACGAAGGGCAGCGGCTTGGTTGCACTGATCTTGAGCACGGCCAAGTCCGAAGGCGCGTCCTTGCCGACCAGCTTGGCGGGATATTCGGTGCCGTCGGGCATGGTCACGGTGATCGATTCGACCTGACCCTTGCCCTCGGCGGTGATGACGTGGTTGTTGGTCACCACATAGCCGTCGGACGAGATGATGAAGCCCGAGCCGAGCGACTGCGCCTCGCGCGTTTGCGGGGCGCCATTGCCGCCGCCGCCGAACAGCCCTTCGAACGGGGTTCCGGCGAAGGGATTGCCCCCCGCGGCCACCTGGATCTTCTGGCGGGTCGAGATGTTGACCACCGCGGGCTGCAATTGCTGGGTCAGGTCGGCGAAGCTGGCGGGAGCGCCGCCGCGCGGCACCACCGTCTGCATCTGGCTGGCATCGTTCTGGGCGACCTGCGCGCCCGCGGGCAGGCCGGTCGCCAGTGAAAGGGCCGCACCGCCAAGCAGCAGCGCCGAAGTCACTCCATAAGCATATCGCACTTGTTCAAAATCCTCTTGCTGATCACGTTCAGGCCCCGTTGGCGATTCACGCCGATTTGCCTGAACGTGAATTGAATGGGCCGATTGTGGACCGGGTCCGCTACTGCCCCTTGAACTGCTTCAGGTACTCGCTGTCAGGCCCCAGGATGATCGTGGAGCTACCCTTCGTGCGGTCGCTGGCGAAGACCATCTCATAACTTTGCATCGCGCGATAGAAATCATAGAAGCCCGGGTCCTTGCCCGCCGCCGCGCCCAGGATGCGCGCGGCCTCGGCCTTGCCCTCGGCGCCGATCCGGTCAGCCTCGCGCGTGCCGGAATCGGTTTCGCTCGCCGCGATACGATTGCGCTCGGCCTCCATCCGTTCATAGGCCTGCTGCAGCTCGCCTTCGGGCAGGTTCGCCGCCGCAAGGCGCAAGTCGACCACCTGGATACCGAGCAGCCGGGCCCGCGTGTCAAGCGCGGCGCGCAGCCGCGCGGTCGCTCCGCCGCTGCCGGGCATCAGCATCCGGGTCGCGTCGACCGTGCCCAGTTCCTGCTGGGCCAGTGAGCGCACCGCATCGCTGAGCTGGGCGACGGCCTTGTCGGTATTGCCTGCGCTGCCCACCAGCTTGACCGGATCGAATACCCGCAGCGTCGCGGTGGCGTCGATCAGCAGCGGAAACTGGTCGGTCCCACGCACCGGCACGCGATCGGTGGTGAAGCCGAACAGGCCGCGCTCGATCCATTCGACGTGCTCGACGAAGGGCAGGTGCGCGATCAGCCCGCCGCCGCCAGTGGTCTTGGTGGCGGGGGTATTGGCAGGGGTCCAGCGGTTGATTACCCGCACCGGTTCGCCCATCCGCAGGATCACGGCCTGACTGGTTTCGGGAACCACGGTGACGCAAAGGCCCAGCGCGATCGCGATCGATCCGAAGGCGAACAGCGCGACGCGGGCGCGGGTCGAGATTGCGGCCATGGTCAGGGCGCTCCCGTCGCTGCGGGCGAGGGATCTGCGGCCGGTGCGGCGTCAGGCGGCGTGACATTGACCGTCACCCCGCTGCCGCCGACCACCACCTTGTTGTTGTTCACCAGAACACGCTCCATCGCCTCGTAATAGCGGCGCTTGCGCGTAATTTCGGGGGCGGCCTGATACTGGACATAGACGCTTTCGAAGCGGTCCGCCTCGGCGTTCGCCTCACCGATCGTCTTTTGCGCCTCGGCGCTGGCCTGGGCGACAGTGTTGCGCGCGGCCTCGCGCGCTTCGGCCACCTTGCGGAAGGCCTGCGACAGCTTTTGCGGCGGGAAGGCGCGGATGATCTCTGCCCCCTCCACCCGCACGCCCAGCTTGAGCGCATCGAGCGCGGCCTGGCTACGCGTGGCGATCAACTGTTGCAATTCGCCGCGACGCTGGCCTTCGACCAGATCGTCAAAACGTTGCTCGGCCACTGCGGCATGAACCTCGGAATCGGCGAGCTGCGCGATCAGCGCAGGCGTATCGCCCGAATTGTAGGCGAAGGCGTGCAGGTCGGTCACCCGCCAGCGCAGCTTGGCCGAAACGTCGGCCAACTGGCGATCGCGGGTCAGCATCAGGTTCTCGCCATCCTTGGCGGGCAACACGGCTTCCTCGATCGTGGCAGTGTTGCGCGATTTTACCGCCTGAACCGGCCAGGGTAGCGTCAGGGTGAGCCCGGGGCCAACGGTCCGGTCATAGCGGCCCAGCGTGGTGACCAGGCCCTGCTCGCCGCTGCTCAGCACGTGGACAGAGGTGCCGCCGATCCACACCGCGGCGATCCCGGCGAGGACAAAAGGCAGCCAGTTGCGCGTGGGCAGGCCGCCGCCCTTGCCGCCGCGCAGCCGCGCCTGCTGGCGAAAGATGTCGTCGATGCTGGGCGAACGGCGCTCCGGCTCGCTTCCCGGGGTGGGCAGCCAGGGGTTGAGCGGGCGGGCAGGTTCCTTGTCCTTGACTGCGCCTTCGGCGTCACCCTCGTTCGGGGCGGGCGGGGGATCGGTCTCCGCCGCGCCGCCGTCGTCGCCCCACGGGCTCTTGCGACCGGCCATGGCCAGTCTGCGCCCCACGTCATTCTCACCCGGTTTTTGCATCGAAATCCGTTATAGGGGTGCTGACGCACAAAAACAGTGTCTCGCGATGCTTTTTCCTTGCTAGTGGGGCGTCATGAGTGACC
>JAFEEP010000524.1 GCA_018241045.1 Pseudomonadota bacterium
CCCTTGGCCGGAACCTCGGCCTGGTCCTGGCGGCGCAGCCATTCGATCCAGTGCGGCCACCAGCTACCCGGGGTTTCGGTCGCCCCGGCGACGAAGTCGGCATAGCTGTCGGCCGGGCCCTCGTTGGTCCAGTACTGGTATTTCTTCGCGGCGGGCGGGTTGACCACCCCGGCGATGTGACCCGATCCGGCCAGCAGGAAGGTCCGCGGCCCGCGCAGGTGGCGGGTCAGCTTCCACACGCTGTCCGCCGGGGCGATATGATCCTCGCGTCCGGCCTGGATATAGACCGGGGTCTTGATCCGGGTCAGGTCGATCGGGGTGCCCCCGGCGGACAGTGCATCGGGCGTGGCCAGCTTGTTGTCGCGGTATAGGTCCTTGAGATAGGCCGCGTGCCACTTCGCCGGCAGATTGGTGACGTCACCATTCCAGTGGAGCAGGTCGAAGGCCGGATAGTCCTCGCCCAGCAGGTAGTTCTTGATCACGTAGTTCCAGATCAGGTCATTGCCGCGCAGCAGGTTGAAGGTCGCCGACATATAGCGCCCGTCAAGATAGCCGTTGGGCGCCGACAGCTTTTGTACGGCGTCGAGTTGCTGGTCGTCGATGAACAGCTTGAGATCGCCCGCGCGGTCGAAATCGACCTGGGCGGTGAAGAAGGTCGCACTCTTGACCCGGTCCGCCTCGCCCCGCCGCGCCAGGATCGCCAACGTCGCGGCCAGCGTTGTGCCCGCCACGCAATAGCCGATCGCGTGGACCGACTTGACCCCCAGCCGGTCGCGCACCGTGTCGATCGCTTCGATCTGGGCAGCGATGTAATCGTCCCACACCACCTCGGCCATGGTCTCGTCTGCCGACTTCCACGACACGACGAAAACCGTCACGCCCTGATCGACCGCCCATTTGATGAAGCTTTTCTGCGGGGCGAGGTCGAGGATGTAGAACCGGTTGATCCACGGCGGGAAGATCACCAGCGGCACCTCGAGCACTTTTTCGGTCGAGGGGCTGTATTGAATCAGCTGGTAAAGCGCGGTTTGGTGGACGACCTTGCCGGGCGTGGTCGCGATGTTCTCGCCGAGGCGGAAGGCATCGGGATCGACATGGGTAAGCTGCCCGCGCTTGAGGTCGGTCAGCAGGTGTTCCATCCCCTTGACCAGGTTCTCGCCGCGGGTCGCGAGGGTCTTTTCCACCACCAGCGGGTTGGTCAGCGGGAAATGCGCCGGGCTCAGGGCATCGACCAGGGTCCGCGCCGCGAACTTGAGCTGCTTGGCCTTGGCGCGATCGCCACCCTGGCTCGCCTCGGCCATGGCCATGACCTGTTCGGCCAGCATCAGGTAGGTCTGGTGGACCAGCGCATAGAATGGCTGTTCGCGCCACTTGGGATCGGCGAAGCGCCGGTCCTTGCGCGGTAGTTCTGGCGCCTCGCTGCCCTTTTCGGCAGCGCGCGGGCCGATGCCGTATTGCCCCAGCACCCCTTCCCACAGCGCCAGACTGTCTTCCCACATCTTCTTCTGGCGATCGGGATCGGACAGCGGCAGCGCCTTGAGCCAGCCCTGCACGATCCCCAGCCAGTTGCCCGGATCGCCCAGCATCGATGGGAGCTTCTGCGCCGCGCTGGCCGCCTGCTCGCGCTGGTAGTCGAGCCACAGCCCCTGCATCCGTTGGGCCACGCTGGTCCATTGGGCCAGGTCCTCAGTCCCCATGACCTTGCCCTCGGCGCCCGGAACCGCGCTGAACGGTGCCAGCAGCTTGTGCGGGGCGTTCATCATCTCGGCAAGGAACTCGGCGGGAGAGGGAATGGTCGGGTTGTGGTCGGACATTGACGGCCCTTCTGCCTGAACTGGATGACGGTTGCGTTGCGGGATCGCGACGTCACCGTGACACCATAGCAGCAATGACGCTTCAATTGGTAGGGTTTGCGTGACTCGTGCGCGGCGGACAACGCGCGGCAGCGAACCGGATTTGTCTCGCCTTGGCGGCGTTTTTCGCGCAAGGGGAGCGCGAACCAGACAGGAAAGGTCCCATGGAAGACGAGTTCTACCGCATCAAGCGCCTGCCGCCCTACGTCATCGCCGAAGTCAACGGTATGCGGGCAGCAGCACGTGCAGCGGGCAAGGACATCATCGACCTGGGCATGGGCAACCCCGATCTGCCGCCGCCCCAGCACGTCATCGACAAGCTGTGCGAAGTCGCGTTGAAGCCTGACGCGCACGGCTATTCGGCGTCGAAGGGCATCCCGGGAATCCGCAAGGCCCAGGCCAATTACTATGGTCGTCGCTTCGGGGTCGAAGTCGATCCCGAGACCGAGGTGGTGATGACCATGGGATCGAAGGAGGGGCTGGCCAGCCTCGCCACCGCGATCACCGCGCCGGGCGATGTGGTGCTGGCGCCCAACCCCAGCTACCCGATCCACACCTTCGGTTTCATCATCGCCGGGGCGACGATCCGCTCGGTCCCGACCACGCCGGACGAGCGGTATTGGGAATCGCTCGAACGGGCGATGGCCTTCACCGTGCCGCGCCCCTCGATCCTGATCGTCAACTATCCCTCGAACCCCACGGCGGAGACGGTCGACCTGGCCTTCTACGAGCGGCTTGTCACCTGGGCGAAGGAAAACAAGGTCTGGGTCATTTCCGATCTTGCCTATTCCGAGCTTTACTACGACGGCAACCCGACTGTCTCGATCCTCCAGGTCCCCGGCGCCAAGGACGTGGCGATCGAGTTCACCTCGATGTCCAAGACCTTCTCGATGGCGGGATGGCGAGTCGGCTTCGCGGTGGGCAACAAGCGGCTGATCGCGGCGCTGACCCGGGTGAAGAGTTACCTCGACTATGGCGCGTTCACCCCGATCCAGGCGGCGGCTTGTGCTGCGCTCAACGGGCCGCAGGACATCGTCGAGGCGAACCGCGTACTGTACCAGAAGCGGCGCGACGTGCTGGTCGAAAGTTTCGGTCGCGCCGGGTGGGATATCCCCAGCCCCAAGGCCTCGATGTTTGCCTGGGCGCCGCTGCCCCCGGCGCTGCGACACATGGGCAGCCTTGAATTTTCCAAGCAGTTGCTGACCCATGCCGAGGTCGCGGTGGCTCCCGGCGTGGGCTATGGCGAGGAGGGCGAAGGCTTCGTCCGCATCGCCATGGTCGAAAACGAACAGCGCCTGCGCCAGGCCGCGCGCAACGTGCGGCGTTACCTCGCCTCGATGGGGGTCAACACCACCGCGGCCTGAACGCGCGCACCTGCGATCCGTTCCCTGTAAGCCGTTTTGGTTGCATCGCCGGTTGCGGCACCGGACGAGGCCCGCTTGCTTGAAGGGCAGGCAAGGCTTTTGGGGGTCGCATTGCGACAGTTTCGCTGGTTGGCAGCGGGTGCGATTCCCGCCGCCTTCGACTTGCGTCGGCTTGGCTGGCGGCTGCGTGACGATGTTCCCGCTGCGGGGCAAGCGGCGGGCTATCCGTTGCTGGCGATGCCGGCCGGGATGCCCCTGTCGCAGTGGCTGGCACTGACCGGCGGGCAGTCCGGCTCGCGCCGTCTTACCGCGATGCTCGGCATAGACGATCCGGTCCAGCGTTCGCGCCTGCTGCGCCTCGATTTCGGCGAAGCGCTGGACTGGGGCCTTGCGATCGAAGAGCTTGAGGCACGGGTCGAGCGGATGGTAGAGCGGGCCTGGTCGGTTCCCCGTATGCGCAAGGTCGGCGCGCTGCTGCTCGATCTTGTCGCGCGCGAAGGGTTCGTGGCCGGGCGGGCGATCGGCCTCAACCCGCGCGAGTTCGCGCTGGTGTGGCGCCTCGCCGAAGAACCCGGCCGTGCGGTGAGCCCGGCGACCCTGTTGGCGGACGTCTGGCGTCTCTCGTTCACGCCGGAAACAAACAGTCTTGCCGTCCATGTCAGCCGCCTGCGCAAGGCCTTGCGGCTGGCGGGGCTCGATGGCCTGATCGAAACCACGGCGCAGGGCGGCTATCGGCTTGCGGTGAGGGATGGCGTTTCGGGGGCGGCAAGGCCGGGTGATTTGGCGCTGGACGCCCATCTGTGTTTGCGCAAGGAACGGGCCTGCGAAGGAACCTGGGAAAAGGCGGAATTACAATGCGGCAGGAAATGAACCCCGGCGGGCGGGTGGCGATCGAGCTCGACGCGAACGGGGTGGCCCAGGTGCGGCTGATCCGCACCGACAAGATGAATGCGCTCGACCCGGATATGTTCGCCGCGCTGATCGCCGCGGGTCACGCCCTGCACGAGATGA
>JAFEEP010000525.1 GCA_018241045.1 Pseudomonadota bacterium
GAAAAGATCGAGAGGGTCTATGCCAGCCGCTTCGGCAATTCCTATCCGATCGCCTTCTGGTACCTGCCCGGCAACCACGACAAGGCCGCTGCCCTGATCGAGCAGATGGTGGGATTCCTCGATTTCTTCGAACGGAATATTGGCCCCTATCCCTTCGGCGACGAAAAGGTCGGGCTGGTCGAAACCCCCCATCTTGGCATGGAGCACCAGACGATCAACGCCTATGGCAACGGCTTCAAGCCCGTGCCCGAGGGCTATGACTGGTTGATGCATCACGAATTCAGCCACGAATGGTTCGCCAACCAGCTCGCCGAGACCGAGCCCAAGCATATGTGGCTGCAGGAAGGGTTGGGCAGCTATATGCAACCGCTCTACCTCCAGCAGAGCAACGGCGAGCTGCTTTACCATGCCAAGCTGTGGGAGATGCGCCAGAAGGTGATCGCCAAGGTGCCGATGGTCCCCGAAGGCCGGGTCTCGAGCGCCTACTACGGCGACAAGGAGGCTGGTTGGGGCCCCGACATCTATTTCAAGGGCGCGTGGATCGCCCATACCCTGCGCGGGCTGATCGGCGACAAGGCCTTTTTCGCCACGCTGCGCCGCACGGTCTATGGCCGCGACGATCCCCGGCCGGGCAATTTCGCCCCGGTCTTTCGCACCACCGACGACTTCCGGCACGAGGCCGAGAAGGCTAGTCGCCGCGAACTCAAATGGTTCTTCGACGCCTACCTGCGTCAGGGGCCACTGCCCAGGCTCGCGGTGACGCGCAGCGGCAACCGGCTCGATCTCGCCTGGACGACGGCAGGCGGCACCGTCTTTCCCATGCCGATCGAGGTGCGGGTCGGATCACGCACCGTGCGATTGGCGATGGAGGGCGGCCACGGCAGCGTGGCGCTGGGTGCCGACCCGACCGACTATACCGTCGATCCGGGCAGCAAGGTGCTGCGTGATGATCCGGCGATCACCGCCTGGCAGGCGGCCCAGAAGGCCGAAAAGGACGCCAAGGCCAAGGCCGCTGCCGCGGATTGATCGCGATCAAGGCGCAGAGACGGCGGGCGGGTTAGGTCCGATGCTCGGAGACCTTTTCGCCGGAGCCTACCTTGCCCGATTCGACCACCGCTGAAGCCCCGACCCAAAGCCCGTTCGAGCGGATCGGCGGCCATGCCGTGCTACGCGCGGTGACCGACCGCTTCTATGACCTGATGGACCAGGACCCGGCCTATGCCGAGCTGCGCGCGATGCACGCCGCTGATCTGGACCCGATGCGCGCGTCCTTGCCGGCCTTCCTGGCGGGTTGGGCGGGCGGGCCGCGCGACTGGTTCGAGGTCAATCCCGGCAAATGCATGATGTCGATGCACAGCCCCTTCCCGATCGGTCAGGCGACGGCGACGCAATGGGCCGAGGCCATGCGCCGCGCCATCGCCGAAACCGACGTTGCCGATCGCGAGATCGCCGATGCGATGAGCGATGTGCTTGCGCGCATGGCCAAGGGCATGGCCCGCGACTGAGCGCAAGGGCACGGCTCTTGCCGTAGCGCTTGCCGCCCGGGCTTGAGGCGGCTAATCATGCAATTCATGCAACCGAAGCTGTTGATCACCCTGCGCGAGGGGTACGATCTCACCAAGTTCCGCGCCGATGCTCTGGCCGGGTTGACGGTTGCCATCGTCGCCTTGCCGCTGGCCATGGCGCTGGGTATCGCCAGCGGCGCCTCGCCCGACAAGGGCCTGATCACCGCGATCGTCGCGGGCTTCCTCATATCGGCGCTTGGCGGCAGTCGGGTCCAGGTTGGCGGGCCCACCGGTGCCTTCGTGGTGGTGATCGCGGGGGTGATCGCCGCGCATGGCTATGACGGACTGGTCATGGCAACGCTGATGGCCGGCGTGATCCTGGTGATCGCGGGCTTTGCCGGACTGGGCAAGCTGATGCGTTTCGTGCCGATGCCGGTGGTGACCGGGTTCACCGCCGGAATCGCAGTGATCATCGCCTCGAGCCAGGTCGGCGATTTCTTCGGCCTCTCGGCAGGCAAGGTCCCCGCCGAGTTCATCGGCAAGTGGGAAGCCTATCTGCGCGCGATTGCCACGCTGTCGTGGCCGACGCTGGTGGTCGGGCTGGGCACCCTGGCGCTGATCATCGGGCTCAAGCGGCTCAACCCGCGCCTGCCCGGCTACCTCATCGCGATCGTCGCCGCGGCGCTGGCCGTGCGCTTGCTGCACTTGCCGGTCGAGACCGTGGGGGAGCGTTTTCCGGCGATGCCCACCACCCTGCCCGCGCCGCACCTGCCCGCCTTCTCGCTCACCACCCTGCGCGCGGTCCTGCCCTCGGCCTTCACCATCGCCTTCCTCGCCGGGATCGAGGCACTGCTCTCCGCCGTGGTCGCCGACGGGATGACCGGGTTCAAGCACCGCCCCGGGCAGGAATTGATCGGCCAGGGCGCCGCCAATATCGCCTCGGCGCTGTTCGGCGGACTGCCCGCGACCGGCGCCATCGCCCGCACCGCCACCAATATCCGCGCCGGAGCGAAAACCCCGGTGGCGGGGATGATGCACGCAGCGTTTCTACTGGTGATCCTGCTGGTTGCCGGTGGGCTGGTTGCCTACGTCCCGATGGCTGCGCTGGCCGCGATCCTGCTGATCGTCGCCTGGGGAATGAGCGAGATCGACCGGTTTCGCAGCCTGCTGCGGATGGACGCAGGCGAGCGCGCATTGCTGCTGCTGACTTTCGGCCTGACCGTGCTGGTTGACCTGACCGTGGCGATCGGCGTCGGGGTGACGCTCGCCTCGCTGTTGTTCATGGCGCGGATGAGCGAGGCGACCGGAGTGCTGGCCGATGACGAGAGCGTGGAGGATCCCGACCAGCGCAGCCGCCTGCCCGACGGGGTCGAGGTGTTCCGCATCGCCGGGCCGATGTTCTTCGGGGTCGCGGGCGAGATGCTCGACGCTTTGGGGCGGATCGGGCGCACCCCGCGCGCGGTAATCCTGCGGCTCGACCGGGTGCCCTATATCGATTCCTCGGGCGCGCAGGTACTCGAAACCTTCGTTCGCCAGGCTCGGGCCTGGGGCGCGCGAGTGATCCTGTGCGATATGCCGCGCCCGGTGTGGGAAACGCTCGCGCGCAGCACGCCGCGTTTTGCCGGAGCGGAGCGGGTCCAGTCGCTTGATGCAGCGCTGCGGCGCGTGCGCAGTTAGCCGGACAGCCGGATCAGCTTGTCGCGCCCAGTTGCGCCGCGCAACATTTGAAGCCGTGACGTCGCCACGCCCAGCGCTTCGGCGACCAATGCCAGCACGGCGGCATTGGCCTTTCCGTCCTCGGGCTTGACCCGGACCTTGACCAGCAGTTTCCCCTCGCCAAGCTCCACGCTCTCCATCCGCGCGCCGGGGGTGACGCGCAGCGCCAGCCGCCCCTCGCCGTCGATGAGGGCGCGGATCGCGTCGGCAGGCGGAAAGTCAGGCCGGGGCCGCGCCATCGCCCAGCGCGTCGATCGCTGCTGTGTGGTGCTTGGCATTCTCGACATAGTGCGCCACGCCCAGTTGCAACCCCGCGAGCATCCGGTCGTCGAGGTCGCGCATGAAGGTTGCAGGGCGGCCGCTCCACAACTGGCGCGAGGGGATGCGTTTGCCGGGGGCGAGCAGGGCGCCGGCAGCGAGCATTCCATCCGCCTCGATCACACAGCCGTTCATGGTCTGGGCAGCGAAGCCGACGAATCCGCGATCCTCGATCACGGTGCCGTGGATCATCGCCATGTGGCCGATCAGCACGTCATCGCCCAGCAGCGTCGGAAAACCATCTGGCGCCCCGGGCATCGGGCTGTCGCAATGAATCACGGTGCCGTCCTGCACGTTGGTTCGCGCGCCGATCACGATCCGGCTGACATCGCCGCGCAGCACGCAGCTGTACCAGATGCTGGCATCGGGGCCGATCTCGACGTCGCCGATGATCCGGCAACCGGGGGCGATGAAGGCGCTGTCGTGGATTCGCGGGGTCTTGCCGTGGATCGGGATGATCGAGATGTCGGAGCGGGTCATTAGTTCGTTCCCAGGATGTTGCGCCATTCGACGTGCGGCAGAATCGAGGCGTGGTCGTCGGTCCACACGCTCGCCGCCGGTTGGCCGAGCGGTTCCCATTTGGCATCCCCGCTCGCCGTGGCAAGGGCTTTGAGCGTTGCGGGCCTTCGACTCAGTGCGATCCACGTCGAGGGACTGTAATTCTGGTCGGCCTCGGGATTGTCTTCACGCTTGGCTGCGACAAGGCCGCGTTTGCGCGCGTCGGCGGACAGCACCGGCTCAAGATCGATGAAGCGGTTGGAAATGTGGATCAGCAGCACGCCGCCCGGCGACAGCGCTCGTTCATACACCCCCAGTGCCTCGTCGGTCAGCAAGTGGAGCGGGATCGCGTCCGACGAAAAAGCGTCGACGCCGATCAGGTCGAACGAGGCGGGCGCAACCTTGGCCAGTTCCAGCCGGGCATCGCCGATCACCACCCGCGCATCGGGCGCACAGTCCTTGAGGTAGGTGAAGGTACGTTTTTCCGAGTAGGACAGCACCAGCGGATCGATCTCGAAAAAGGTCCAGGTCTCGCCGGGGCGATGGAAACAGGCGAGCGTTCCCGCGCCGAGCCCCACAACCCCGATCCGCGCGCCGGGACCGAACAGGGCCTGCGCGTGCCCGAAAGCCAGCCCGGCGCCCGAACCGGGTCCGTAGTAGGACAGCGGGGTCAATCGCCGCGCCGGGTCGGTTGACTGCACGCCGTGCAGCGTCGTGCCGTGGGCAAGGGTGCGGATCTTTTCCGCGGACCGATCACGCACGGTATAGATCCCGAAATAGCTGCGCTGTCGCATCCCGTGGAGCGTTTCCTCGATGGTCAGCAAGCCGCCCTGCGCGAGCATGGCCCAGATCATCACCAGGGCGACCAGCCAACGCCACTGACTGACCAGCAAACCTCCCGCCGCGACCCCTGCCAGCCACAGCGCGGCAAGACCGCGATTGCCATCATCAACGATGATCACCATCACTTGCCAGGCGCAGAACAATGCCAGGAGAAGCGCGCCGAGGATGAGAATACGAGTCCCCGAAGGTTCGAGCCCCGGCATATTGCGCCAGTTGAACCGGGCCGAGGGCGGCATGAGGACAGCCGCCGCCAGCACCAGGATCGGATGTTCCCACGCCCAGTCGAAAGCGATCGGCGCGATCAGTGCGGTGAAAAGCCCGCCCAGCACCCCGCCCAGCGACATGATCAGGTAGAAGAAGGTGAGTTGCGCGGGATCGGGACGCAGGTCGTAAAGCCGCCCGTGCAGCGCGACGCAGATCAGGAACAGCAGCCCGACCGAGGCGATCACCAGAATGAGGCCGTTGGAGCCCTGCGACACCATCGACAGCGCGCCGGCGGTAAACAGCGCCGGCCAGGCAAGCAGGGTCAGGAGCCGCGCCGCACCACGCCGGTCGGAAAAGGCGACGACGAAGCTGAGCAGATACAGGCCGAGCGGAATCACCCACAA
The DNA here is from genome assembly GCA_018241045.1 of Pseudomonadota bacterium. Taxonomy (GTDB): domain Bacteria; phylum Pseudomonadota; class Alphaproteobacteria; order Sphingomonadales; family Sphingomonadaceae; genus Novosphingobium. Next base: position 5,489 of record JAFEEP010000525.1, read on the forward strand.
CAGCGGCATGGCGAACAGGTCGGTGGTGAGGTGCGTCGTGGTCGAGAGCATCAGCCCCGAGGGCACCGCTGCCAGCACCAGCCACAGGGCGATGCGCTTCGCAGGGATCGGAGCCGCCGCTGCCTCGACCTCGTCGCTCTCAGGCAACCCGTTCATCCCGCGCCGTGTCAAGGCGCAAAGCAGGACCAGCACGATCAGCAGTCCATAGCCCAGGCTCCACCCCCACGACTGGGCGTGAAGCGTGAGCAATGGCTCGGCCAGCAGCGGATAGGCGATCAGTCCCGAAAAACTGCCAAGATTCGAAGCGGCATAAAGCGCCCAGGGCTGGCCTGCGGCGGGATCGGCGGCGTACCAGCGCTGCATCAGCGGCGCCTGCGCCGAAACCAGCAGGAATACAGGGCCGATCGACAGGCCAAGCAAGGCCGGTACCCACAGCACCTCGAGCCCCGACCTTGCCGGGGGCAGGTCTACCAGCCCGACCGGCAGGGTCAGCGCAGCAAGAACGAGCAGGACGAGATGGATCTGCGCCTGACGCCGGACCGTCAGCTTCGACAAGCGGTGCGCATAGAAATAACCCCCGAGCAGCAGCGCCTGATAGACCAGCATCGCGCTGTTCCAGACGTTGGGCGCCCCGCCCAGCCGCGGCAACGCCATCCGCGCGACCATCGGCTGAACCAGGAACAGCAGGAAACTTCCGGTGAGAATGGTCAGCACGAACAGCGGACGCGCTGCAATTCGCGGTATCATGTTACCTTACATCCCTTTCGATCGCGCGTTCGTGCCATTCCGTGCGCGCGACTCGATAGATGGTCGTCGGATTGTCCTGCGTCGGATAGTCCGGGTCGACATAGTCGAGTTCGGGGCAGTGCCTTAGCCCGAGGCGCGCCATCATCCGGGTTGAGGCCTGGTTGGAATCGCTGGTCTGGGACCATATTTCAGCTGCGCCATATCGCGCGAAACCATCGGTGATCGCGGCACGCGCAGCCTCGCTGGCGAAACCCCTGTTCCAGAACGGTTCGGCCAGCGACCAGCCAACCTGTAGGCCGCCATGCAGCGTTGTCGGTGCGTGAGGGCTGTCGATCGGGCCGATGCCGCATTTGCCGATGAGTTCGCCGCTGTCGCGCAGCACCACGGTCCAGAAGCCCAGCAGGCCCGCTACCATCGCCCGGTCATTGGCGGCGAACCCGGTTTCGAGATCGACGGGATCACGAACCCCGCCGAGATGACGCATGACTGCCGGCGCGTTGAGCCACTGTTGCTGCCAGGCGAGGTCCCCCGATTCCGGCAGGCGCAGGGTCAGCCGTCCGGTCTCGAGGCCGGGTTCAGCCATTCAGCAGTCGTGCGGCGTGGGCGGCGTGATAGGTCAGCACACCAGAGCAACCCCCTCGCTTGAAGGCGAGGAGGGTTTCGAGCACCAGCGCGTCGCGATCGCCCGCGCCCGCCGCGGCGGCGTGCTCGATCATCGCGTATTCGCCGCTGACCTGGTAGGCGAAGACCGGCACTTCGAAGGTTTCCTTCACCCGCCGGACGATGTCGAGGTAGGGCAGGCCGGGCTTGACCATCACGCTGTCGGCGCCTTCGGCCAGGTCGAGTTCGACCTCGCGCAGTGCCTCCTCGGAATTGCCCGGGTCCATCTGGTAAGTCTTTTTGTCACCCTTGAGCAGCCCCCGGCTACCCACCGCGTCGCGGAACGGGCCGTAGAACGCCGAGGCATATTTGGCGGCATAGGACATGATCTGGACGTTGACGTGCCCCGCATCTTCCAGCGCCTCGCGGATCGCGCCGATCCGGCCGTCCATCATGTCCGATGGGGCGATGATGTCCGCCCCGGCGGCGGCCTGGTTGAGGCTCTGCCCGACCAGCACCTCGACCGTGTCGTCGTTGCCGACATAGCCGCGTTCATCGACCAGTCCGTCCTGGCCGTGGCTGGTATAGGGATCGAGCGCAACGTCGGTCAGCACGCCAAGATCGTCGCCACAGGCCTGTTTGATCGCTTTGATCGCGCGGCACATCAGGTTGTCGGGGTTGAGCGCCTCGCGCCCGTCGTCGCTGCGTCGTTCGGGCTGGGTGTTGGGGAACAGCGCGACCACCGGGATGCCCAGGGCAACCGCTTCACGGGCGCGCGCGACGATAAGGTCGACGGACCAGCGCGACACACCGGGCAAAGAGTTGATCGGCTCCTCGATGTCCGTTCCCTCGGTGACGAACAGCGGCCAGATCAAGTCGGCAGGAGCAAGCAGGGTTTCACGATGAAGCGCGCGGCTCCACGCGGTGGCGCGGGTGCGGCGCAAGCGGGTGGCGGGGAATAGTCCGGTCATGACGCGAGGCTTTAGGCGCGACTTCGCCCCGCTTCAATTGCCGAGACGGTCGATTTCACGCCCCCCCGTTGTCGCCACCACGGCCTGACGCGGCGCGAGGCTGGCCATCGCCGCACCGGGCACGATCTGCTTGAGCGCGGCAAGGCGCGCCTTGAAGGCGGCCAGTTCCTTGGCATCGACCTGGTTAGACACGGTGAAGCGCACCGACATCGGATCGACAGGGGTGCCGCTGCGATAGAGCTCATAGTGCAGGTGCGGCCCGGTCGACAGGCCGGTGGATCCGACATAGCCGATCACTTGCCCGGCGCGGACGCGCGATCCGGGTGACACCGCGATCCGGCTCATGTGGCCGTAGCCGGTGGCATAGCCGCCGCCCTGGTCAAGCTTGACGTAATTGCCGTGACCGCCATGCCAGCCGGCGAAGATCACCGTGCCATCGCCGACGGCATAGATCGGCGAGCCATAGGGCGCGCCGATGTCGACCCCGGCGTGAAGCCGCGAATAGCCCAGAATCGGGTGGAACCGCATCCCGAAGTTCGAAGTGATGCGCCCACCGATCACCGGCATGATCAGGCCGGTGCGCTGCGCACCGATGCCCGAGGCTTCGAAGAACTGTCCGTCGCCGCCCCAGCGCAGCAGTTGCGCCACCGGCTTGCCGTTGTTTTCAAGCCCGGCGTAGAGCAGCTCGCCCACCTGGCTCTCCCCGCTGGCCGAGCGACGATAGGCGACGACCATGTCGAAGGTGTCGCCCCCGGTAACCTCGGTATCGAGGCTGAGGTGCTGGTCGAGCGCCTGGAGATATTGCTGGATCGCCTCGATCGGCGCTCCGGCAGCGCGAGCCGAGCGATAGATGCTGCCGCCAACCGTGCCGCGGATGCGCAGCGGGGTGGTATCGACCCGGATCGGATGCTGGGTAAGCGCCAGCCCGGAAGCACCACGCGCCACCGCCAGATCGAGATCGAACCGTGCCCGGAAGGCGAGCTTTTCAAGGGGGCGCATCGTCGCGCCATCCGCCGGGCGGCCCAGAGTAATGTCGACCAGGGTACCCGGTGCGATGGTGCCCGTCGCGACAACACCCGCGACGAGGCGCTCGACCGTGTCGGCCTCGCCCGAAGCGACCCCGGCGCGCACGAGCATCCGGGCAAAGCTGTCACCCTGGCCCAGCGTTGCGGTGAGCTGGACAGAGTTGCGTTCCGCGACGACCGCCAGCGGGATCACCGCGCTGGTCGCCTTCATTCGGCGGCCGCTGTCTGAACCGAGCGAGAGCGGCTGGATCATCTGGCTGCGAAACTCGTCGCGCGATGCCGCGTCGAGCGCCATCGTCGGCGCGGCGCGGATCGTGCTGTCGCCCGGCCACATCAACAGTGCAAGTCCACCCAGCGCGAGCATGGTGCCAAGCCCGCGAAACCAGCGCGTGCTGCCGATGTTCTCGGCAAGGTCGATGGTCAGGTCGTGCCGGGCGAGGCCGGAAAGCAAGGCATCGCGGCGCGCGGCCACCCGAGACAGCCAATCGGAAGCAGCGGGGCCACTGCCGGTGCGAAACCGTTGCGGCTGTGGCAGCACCGCCGCGCCCGCAAGCGAGCCGCCGTGGCCATCCTCCGCCAGTTCACGCGGCCTGAACAAGTGTGCTGCCCCCGAGGTTTCCTGAAATCCGCAACTTTCCTGCGCCGGGGATAGTTAATCTTCCGCTAAAATGGGCGAGGTTTCGGGGAATCGGCTGGGCTGGATCGGGATTCGCACACGGGCACGACCAAACCTTGCGGAAAACATCCCGGAGCGGTCCTTGTCCCCACCCCCGCCCGGTGCCACATTGATTTCATGACGGTCATCCGCTCCGCCGACAGCCGGATCAAGGCCGTGCTCGGCCCGACCAATACCGGCAAGACTCACCTCGCGATCGAGCGGCTTTGCGCCCATTCGTCAGGGGCGATCGGCTTTCCGCTGCGGCTGCTGGCGCGCGAGGTCTATGACCGGGTCTGCGCGATCAAGGGCGCCGACAAGGTCGCGCTGATCACCGGGGAGGAGCGGATCGAGCCGAAGAACGCGCGCTGGCTGCTCTGCACTGCCGAGGCCATGCCGGTTCACGCCGACCTGTCCTTCGTCGCACTCGATGAAGCCCAGCTTGGCGCGGATCGCGAGCGTGGGCACATCTTCACCGATCGCCTGCTGCACGCCCGGGGCCGCGACGAGACGATGATCCTCGGTTCGGCAACGATCGAGCCATTGGTCCGCAGCCTGCTGCCCCAGGCCGAGATCGTCAGCCGCCCGCGCTTTTCGACCCTGCGCCACAATGGCGCGAAGAAGCTCAGCCGTATTCCGCCGCGCAGCGCGATCGTCGCCTTCAGCGCCGAGCAGGTCTATGCCGTGGCCGAAATGCTGCGCCGGTTTCGCGGCGGGGCGGCGGTGGTGATGGGCGCGCTTTCACCCGAAACGCGCAACAAGCAGGTCGCGCTCTACCAGGCGGGGGAAGTCGACTATCTGGTCGCTACCGATGCGATCGGCATGGGGCTCAACCTCGATATCGATCACGTCGCCTTCGCCGGGCTGTCCAAGTTCGACGGGGTGCGCCAACGCCGCCTCCTGACCACCGAGATGGCCCAGATCGCCGGGCGCGCCGGGCGACATCAGCGCGACGGGACTTTCGGCACCCTCGCCGGAACGGGAGGTCATGACGCCGAATTCGCGCCCGAGGAAGTCTATGCGATCGAGGAACACCGCTTCCCGCCGCTGACCCGACTGTTCTGGCGCGAAGCCGAACCGCGTTTCGACAGCCTGGGCACGCTGATCGCCGACCTTGAGGCCAAGCCGGACCGCGCCGAACTCGCCGCCGCGCCCGAGTCAATCGACCTGGCCGTGCTGAAGCGCCTGTCCGAGGATACCGACCTTGCCGGATCGGTGCGCGGGCACGCTGCGGTCAAACGCTTCTGGGAGGCCTGCTCGCTGCCCGATTTCCGGCAATCGGGGATCGACACCCATTCGCGCTTTGTCGCCCGGCTGTGGCAGGATCTGCGCCACGGCGAATTGGGCGGCGACTATGTCGCCCAGGCGATTGCCGATCTCGACAAGCCCAATGGCGACATCGACACGCTGCAGATGCGGATCGCTGCGATCCGATCCTGGGCCTATATCGCGCAGCGCCCCGACTGGGTGTTGGCGCGCGAGGAGATGGCGGCGCGCGCCCGTGCGGTCGAGGCAAAGCTGTCCGATGCGCTCCACGCCCGCCTGACCGAGCGTTTCGTCAATCGCCGCACCGCAGTGCTTATGAAGAAGCTCGGCCCCGATGCCGGGCTGCTGCCGGTGCGGATCGAGGACGACGAGGTGCTGGTCGATGGCGAGCACATCGGCCACCTTGCCGGGTTCCGCTTTCGCGTCGATCCGCAAGCCCGGCTCGCGGATCGCAAGCTGCTGCTTGCTGCGGCAGAGCGGCACTTGCCCGATGCGCTGGCGCAACGCGGCAAAGTGCTGCTTGAGGCGATCACGGCGGGGAGCGGCGCGCTGACGTTCGATGGCCCGCGAATCCTCTGGGACGGCGATCCCGTGGCCACGATCGAGCCCGGCCGTTCGCTGCTTCGCCCGCAGGTGACGCCCGACGCCGCGCTGGCCGGACTGCCCGCTCCGCTGCGGCAAGACATTGTCGCGGCGCTGTCGGCGTGGCTCGACGGACAGCTCGCCGCGCTCGCCCCGCTTCATACCCTTGCTACGGCGACCACCGCTGCCGAGGCCGGTCCCGAATTGCGTGCCTTGCTGATTCGGCTGGTCGAGGCGGGTGGCACGCTCGTCAGGGCAGGGTCGGGGATCGATCCGCTCGACAAGGCGCAGCGCGACCGCCTGCGCCGCCTTGGCGTCAGCGTCGGGGCACTCGACCTGTTCGTGCCGGCCATGCTCAAGCCCGCCGCGCTGACCGCCTGGCGCGCGTTGCTCGCCATTCGTGGCGTGGTGATTCCCGCGCCGGTGCCGTCGATGCCCCCCGTGGTCGCCTTGCCGACCAAGGCCGTGCCGCCTCCGGGATATCGCGCCCTTGCACGTCAGGCGGTGCGGCTCGACATTGCCGAAAAGCTGCTGCGCGCGGCGCATGGCGCGCGGGTCGCCGCCGGGGGCAAGCCCTTCGTCCTCGATCCCGCGCTGGCGGTGTCGACCGGCCTTGCGACGCTGAGCTACGCGCAGTTGCTGCGGCTGGGCGGCTTTACCGCAAGCGTTCCGCGCCCGCTTGCCCCCGGCGTATTCGGCCCGCCCCAACCGCCACGCTGGCGCTGGCGCCCCGCCCGGCGCGGCGAATCACCCTCTGATGACCCCAAGGGCGCGGCGCCGTCGGGCGCTTTCGCAGCGCTGGCCGAACTGGTGCGGTGATGGGCGTCGACGGCACGATGCGAATCGACAAACTGCTGTGGTTCCTGCGCCTCGCCAAGACCCGTGGCGCGGCGCAGGCGCTGGTCGGCGAAGGGCACATAAGGCTCAACGGGCGGCGGATCGAACGGTCCGCGCAGGGCGTGGCGGTCGGCGATGTGCTGGTGCTGCCGACGCCGCGCGGGGTCGCGGTGATCGAATTGCTGACCCTACCGCTGCGCCGCGGACCCGCCGCCGAAGCGCAATCGTGCTACCGCGCGCTTGACGTAGCCGCCGCAAATCCCATAGCAGGCGGAAAGACACCGCCTGAGGGGACCGAATTGCCATGACCTATGTCGTCACCGATGCCTGCATCAAGTGCAAGTACATGGACTGCGTAGAGGTTTGCCCGGTCGACTGCTTCTACGAAGGCGAGAACATGCTGGTGATCAACCCCAGCGAATGCATCGATTGCGGGGTGTGCGAGCCCGAATGCCCGGCTGAGGCGATCCTCCCCGATACCGAGAGCGGGCTTGAGCAGTGGCTCGAGCTCAACGCCAAGTATTCGGCGGACTGGCCCAACATTACCACCAAGAAGGATTCGCCTGCCGACGCCGACGATTTCAAGGGCGTCGAGGGCAAGTTCGACAAGTATTTCTCGGCCGAGCCCGGCGAAGGCGACTAGAGGCGCCCGCACCGGCGAATCGGTGCGGCATTTGCAACTGACCAGCACGATGGCCGCGGAAATTTCCGCGAAATGCCGCGCCTTTGTGCGCACTGGTAATTTTGTTGCCGATATGCTATATAATGCATGACTGCCGGAGCCGAGAGGTTCTGCGCGCAGCCTTATATCGTGAAAGGCAGGGCAGACAGATCGGTTGATGGGGACATCGGGCCGGGTCGCAATCTCTCACCCGCACTATCCGTAAGCATCTCCCGATTGAGGACGCATTCGCGCGTCCGTCCTGACGAATGAAAGGACGTTACATGGTGGCCAAGGCGCACGCCTTCGATGTTGGTGACTACGTCGTTTATCCCAAGCACGGCGTTGGCCGGGTGATTGAACTGCAGGAGCAGGAAATCGCCGGGATGAAGCTGGAACTCTATGTGTTGCGGTTTGAAAAGGAACGCATGACGCTGCGCGTTCCGACGAACAAGGTCGAGGCGATCGGCATGCGCAAGCTGTCGTCGGACAAGACCCTGCGCGAAGCGCTCGACACGCTCAAGGGCAAGCCCAAGGTCAAGCGCACCATGTGGTCGCGCCGCGCCCAGGAATACGAAGCCAAGATCAATTCGGGCGATCTCGTCTCGATCGCCGAAGTGACCCGCGACCTTTTCCGCGCCGACGACCAGCCCGAGCAGTCCTATTCCGAACGCCAGATCTTCGAGGCCGCCTCGTCGCGCCTCGCCCGCGAGCTGGCAGCGATGGAAAAGACTGACGAGCCCGCCGCGCTCCAGAAGATCCTTGCGATCCTCAACGAGCACGCGCCCAAGTACTACGCTGAACAGGCCGCTGTCTGATTCCAGACGCCTGATTCGCGGTTGATATCGATCACCGAGGGGGGCTGCTTCGCATGAAGCAGCCCTTTTCGTTGCTCCGCTCTTGCCAGCTCCGCATTGCCGTATTATGTCAATAATACACAAGCCAGGAGGTGGCCATGAAGTTGAAGCATTTCGCCCGGGCCTTCGCCCCCGTCATCGGTATCGCGTTGGCCGCCGCCGTTGCTGGTTGCGACGGCGCCTCGTTCAAGATCAACGGCGAGGACGGCAAGAAGCTGGCCGATCTCGACATGTCGGGCAAGGTCCCGGACGAGATCGTTCTTGCCGGACCTGACGAGGTGCAGATCGCTCCAGGCGACAAGCTGGCGATAACCGTCGACGGCGACCCCGAAGCCGCGGCGAAGGTGCGTTTCACCCTGAAAGACGGTACGCTGGGCATCATGCGCGAAGGCAAGGTGTTCGAAAAGGACGGCAACAAGGTCGCCGTGGTTCACGTGACCATGCCTGCGCCTCGGGAAATGGTCATGGCCGGGTCGGGCAAGATCGTCGCCGCCGCGCTTGCCCCCAAGGCCAAGGTGACCGTCGCCGGATCGGGCGAGGTCGAAACCCCCAACGTTTCGAGCGACAGCCTTGAGTTGACCATCGCCGGGTCGGGCAGCTACCGCGCCGCGGGCAGCGTCAAGTCGCTGGAGATGTCCGTCGCCGGAAGCGGATCGGCCAACAGCCCGACGCTCAGGACCGACAAGGCCGAGGTGACCATAGCCGGATCGGGCGACGCGACCTTCGCCTCTGATGGCGAGGTCGAGGTGACGATCATGGGATCGGGTTCGGTCACGGTGAAGGGCCGGGCGCGCTGCAAGGTCAGTTCGATGGGTTCAGGCAAGCTGATCTGCGAAGGGCCGGTCGAACAGGCCGACTCCGCGCCGAAACCGCCCGCTCCGCCTGCCGCGCCCGAAGCGCCACCGTCCCCCGAATAATCAGGCCGCGGCGCGGCGCAACCTGTCGTTGATCGCCGCGCCGATCCCGCTGTCGGGCACCGGCGCCACCGCGACGCGCGGCTCAGGCGCGGCGGCGGCGAGATGCAGGCAGGCATAGAGCCGCGCCGCCGCCTCGGCCAAATCGCCCGATGGCGAAAGGCTGGCCATGCCCGCCACCGCACCAAAGCCGATCAGGAATTCGTCAGCAGCAGCCTCGCGCGCGTTCAGCCGCACCGGCTTGCCCGGGGCATAGTGGCTGGCAAGCTGCCCCGGCGCCTCGATCGCCGCTGACGTCGCGGCGTCGGCCTCGCGCTTCAGCACGCTGGCGATCGGCGCCGCAGCGACCGGCCCGGGCCGCAGTACCTGCCACGCCCCATCGCCGCGCAGCGCGATGATCGTGCTTTCGATCCCCGCCGCACATTCCCCGCCATCGAGCACCAGCGGCACGGCGTCGCCCAGCGAAGCGACGACATGGTCCGCTCGGGTCGGGCTGACCGCCCCGCTGCGGTTGGCCGAGGGCGCGGCAAGCGCCAGACCGCTCTGTTGCAGCACCGCCCGCATCACCGGATGCGCAGGGCAACGCAACGCGATCGTCGCCAGGTCCGCCGTCACCGCCGGGGTGATTCGCGCCCCCGCGCGCAAGGGCAGAACCAGCGTCAGCGCGCCGGGCCAGAACGCCTCGGCCAATTTTCGGGCGTGGTCGTCAAACACGGCAAGCGCCTCGGCCTGGGCGAGATCGGCGACATGGACGATCAGCGGATTGAAATCCGGCCGCCCCTTGGCGCGATAGATTGCCGCTACGGCCTCGGCACTGTCGGCCCGCGCGGCAAGGCCATAGACCGTCTCGGTCGGCACGGCGACCAGCCCGCCCTCGGCAAGGATCGCCACCGCCGCTGCGACGCCTGCGGCGTCGGCGGGGTGAATTTGGGTAGGGAGGTGCTTGCCGGACATGACCTCCCGCTATAGGCGGGGCGCGACAAAGCCAAGGAAAAGCGCGAGGTCCCCCGATGGAATACGCCGCCAACACCGCCGACCAGAACCTGGCCCTGAAGATCAACGCCGGGATCGAGGAACTGGCCAGCCATGATCGCTTCGCTCACGCCAGCCCCGACATGGTCGAGGCCATCGTCGAAGGGATCGGCCAGTTTACCGCCGGGGAATGGGCGCCGCTCAACCGCAAGGGCGATCTGGAGGGCGCTGTGCTCGCCAACGGCACGGTGACGCTGCCCGAGGGCTTTGCCGCAGCCTATCGCGCCTATGTCGAACAGGGCTGGAACGCGATTGCCGGCGATGCCGAGTTCGGCGGGCAGGGTTTGCCCTTCTCGCTCGCCGCCAACGTGATGGAAAACCTCGGCACCGCCAACATGGCCTTCGGCCTGTTGCCGATCCTGACCGTGGGTTCGATCGAATCGATCAGCCATCACGGAAGCGCGGCGCAGAAGGCGCTTTTCCTTGAAAAGCTGATCAGCGGCGAATGGTCAGGCACGATGAACCTGACCGAGCCCCAGGCCGGATCGGACGTCGGCGCGCTGCGCACCACCGCAACCCCGATCGCCGATGGCGAGCACGCGGGCAAGTATCGGATCAAGGGTACCAAGATCTTCATCACCTGGGGTGAGCACGACCTTTCGGGAAATATCGTCCACCTCGTCCTCGCCCGTACCCCCGGCGCCCCCACGGGAAGCCGGGGGATCAGCCTGTTCCTGGTGCCCAAGTATCACGTCGGGGCGGACGGCACGCTGGGTGGACGCAACGACCTGCGTTGCGTCAGCCTTGAGCACAAGTTGGGGATCATGGCCTCGCCGACCTGCGTGATGAGCTTTGGCGACGACGATGAGTGCATCGGCGACCTGATCGGCCACGAGAACGAAGGCCTGAAGGCGATGTTCACGATGATGAACTCGGCCCGGATCAACGTCGGCAGCCAGGGGGTGCAGATCGCCGAACGGGCGCTGCAGCAGGCCAGCCACTATGCGCGCGAGCGAATTCAGTCGGTTCGCGCCGGTTCACCAGGCAAGGAGCCGGTGGCGATCGTCGAGCATCCCGATGTGCGGCGGATGCTGTTGCGGATGCGTGCGCTGACCGAAGGCGCGCGAGCGCTCCTCTATTATACCGCGGGCATGGTCGATCGCGGCGCGCTGGGTATCGAGGGCGCGCTGGCCCGTGCCGATTGCCTCGTCCCGCTGATCAAGGCCTGGGGCACCGATGTCGGCTGCGAGGTCGCCAGCCTGGGCGTGCAGATCCACGGCGGGATGGGCTTCATCGAGGAGACCGGCGCGGCGCAATACTACCGCGATGCGCGGATCGCCCCGATCTATGAAGGCACCAACGGCATTCAGGCCGCCGACCTCGTCACCCGCAAGCTCGGTTATGAGAGCGGGGCCGTTCTCACCGCGCTGCTTGCCGACGCGGCGCGCGACGGCACGGCCTATCCCGAGCTGGTCGCGTTGACGCAGGATTGCATCGAGATCGCCGAATGGATGAGTACCACGGCCTCGCTCGACGACAAGCTGGCGGGCAGTGTGCCGTTCTGCACGATGTGCGCGGTCGCAGTGGCGGGCGGACAGCTCGCGCGGCAGGTCACGGCGCTGGCCGGGGAAGACACGCCGCAGTCCCGCGCCAAGTCCGTCGTAACCGACTATTTCGCCCGGCACATCGCCAGCGAGGCGCGCGGGCTCAAGGCCAGCGCAACGGCCGGAGCGGAACTGCTCTATGCACTCGATGCAGCGGCTCTCGCGGGATGAGCGATCAGGGCGATCCGCTGGCCCGCATCGCGGTCGCGCTTGAACGGTTGATCTCGCCCCCGCCCGCGGTGGTCGATTGGCGCACCGCGCCGGCCTATGTCTGGGATGGCGCGGCGCGATCGGTCGCCGCGATCGTCGCACCGCCGCTGCATCTGCTTCAGGGGATCGAGGCGCAGAAGGCGCTGGTCACCGCCAACGTCGCGCGCCTCGCCGCCGGTCACGCCGCGCATGATATGTTGCTGTGGGGCTCGCGCGGGATGGGCAAGTCGGCGCTGTTGCGCGCCAGCGTTGCGGCAACGCAGGACGCACAACCAGGGCAACTTGCGCTGATCCAGGTCGCGCCTGAGGCTTTGTCGAGCCTGGCCGCGCTATTCACCGCGCTGCGCGGGGTCGAACGACGCTTCCTGGTGTTCATCGACGATTTGGGTTTCGAGGAGGGTGACAGTTCCGGCCCGCGCGCGCTGCGCTCGTGGCTCGAAGGCGGGGTCGAGGCGCGGCCCGCCAATGTCCGGCTAGCGGTTACCTCCAACCGCCGCGCAATCGTCCCCCGGCACCTGTCCGAACAGGACGATCCGATCAACCCGCGCGACGCGGTCGACGACCGGCTCGCGCTGGCCGATCGCTTCGGGCTGTCGATCGGGTTCCACAACTGCACCCAGGACGACTATCTGGCGATCATCGCGGGCTATTGCGATAGGCTCGATCTGGCCTGGGACCAGGGCGAGGCCCTTGAATGGTCGAAGCGCCGCGGCGCCCGTTCAGGCCGGGTCGCCTGGCAATTCGTCACCGAACTGGCCGGACGCGCCGGAAAGGTGCTCTGACCCCTATTGCTCCCTGACCGTCGAGTCCTTCTTGAATCCGGCGGTATAGTTCTGCTCGTTGGGATCGCCCTTGAGCTCGCGCTGAGGGGGCATCCGCGCGGTGACAACCGGCCTGATGGCCGTCGCCGGGGCAGCATCGGGCGCGATAACCCGCCAGATGATCCCGGCAGTGTCGTCGCTGACCAGCAACGCGCCATCCTTGGCGAAGCTGACCCAGGTCGGACGACCGTGGGTGTGGTTCCCGTCAGCCAGAAAACCGGTCAGCAGCGGAATCGGCAGGCCTTGCGGATTGCCGTTGGCGTCGAACTTCACGAAGACCACGTCATAGCCCGACAACGGCTTGCGGTTCCACGAACCGTGCCGCGCGATCACCGCGCCATTGGCGAAATCGGGGCCGAGCTTTTCGCCGCCCTTGATGAAGGCCAGCCCCAGCGCCGCAACGTGCGCGCCCAGCGCATATTCGGGCTTGCGGACATAGTCGTCGAAGTATTCGGGCGGCGCCGTGGTGACGCGATCATCGTCGTACTTCTTCCAATAGACCCACGGCCAGCCATAGTGCGCGCCAACCGGAACGTTGGTGAGGTAGTCAGGGACGAGGTCGGGGCCGAGCTGGTCACGCTCGTTCACCGTGGTCCACAATTCGCCGGTCGCCGGGTTCCAGTCGAGCCCGTTGGGATTGCGCAGTCCCTGGGCATACTGGCGCGGATAGCCGGTCTTGAGATTGAGATCCCAGATCGCGGCGCGACCCTTTTCCGCATCCATGCCCCGTTCGCCGATGTTCGAGGCCGAACCCACCGCGACGAACAGGTGTGTCCCATCGGCGTTGAGCGTCAGGTTGCGCATCCAGTGGTTGCCGCCACCGGGCAGGTCCATCAGCTTCTTCGGCGTGCCCGCCAGCGTCGTCTCGCCCAGATTGTAAGGGAAGGACAGCACGGCGTTGTGATTGGCGACGTAGAGCGTGCCATCGCGCCAGGCGAGGCCCGAGGGCGAGGCAAGGCCATTACCCCGGCGCAGGGTGAACTTCTGTTCGGCCACGCCATCGCCATTGCCGTCGCGCAGCAGGACCAGCGCATCGGGCGAGGGCACATTGGCCCCGGCGCGCGTCATCAGCCACTTGCCGAACCACGCGGTCAATCCCGTACCAAGATTGCCCGCGGGAGCATCGGCCTCAGCCACCAGCACATCGCCGTTGGGCAGGGTCAGCATGACCCGGGGATGATCGAGGCCTTCGGCAAAGCGCGAGACGGCAAGACCCTTGGCCGCGCTGGGCGCCTGTCCGGCCGCCCAGCCCACCGGCCGGGCGATCCCGATCGAGGGGAACTGCTCGGGCTTGGGTTGAACCAGTTGCGGATCGCGGCCCGAAAGCTGGTCGATGCTCTTTTCCGCGGGAGTTCCGCGCAACAGGAAGAAGGCGAAGCCACCGATGACGAGGAGGAACACCCCAAGGGCGACGAGCAGCTTGCGTTTGGTCGACATGAAAGCGGAAATAGGCGCATCGCGACTAGGCGGCAAGGCGCGTGTGAGATAATGTCACCCGGATGTACGCCTTTGCCCCCGATCCCGCCCTGTCCAAACCCGACCTCTACCGCGAGCTGGCCGAGGCTGCAGGCGCACTCGTCGCCGGAGAACCCGACCCCGTCGCCAACATGGCCAATGCCGCCGCGCTGGTCTGGCAATTCGTCGACCGCCTCAACTGGGCAGGGTTCTATCGCATGGTCGACGGTGGCCTGGTGCTCGGCCCGTTCCAGGGCAAGCCCGCCTGCATCCGCATCCCGCTGGGTCAAGGCGTTTGCGGCGCTGCCGCGGCGCGAGGGGAAACGCAACTGGTGCCCGATGTCCACGCCTTTGCCGGGCACATCGCCTGCGATGCGGCGAGCCGCAGCGAACTGGTCGTGCCGGTGATCCGCGACGGGCAAGTGATCGCGGTGATCGACCTCGACAGCCCCGAACCCGCGCGCTTCGACAGCGAGGACGCGGCGGGGATCGAACTGCTGGCAAGCGCAATCGCCGCCGCAATCTGACCTGCCCCGGCTGCACCAGATCGGGACAGCGCCAAAGGTTGCCTCGCCGCCCGGTTGGAATCGCCCGATAAGTGATGGTAACTTACCGGTTAACGCCGGAATTGCCCGGCGCGAGCAGGGGATTGCCATGCCCGTCCGTTCGTCGACCCTTTCCGCGCGTGCAGTGCTGGCGCTTGCAAGCAGCCTGGCCCTCGCGCTTCCGGCTCACGCCCAGTCCTCACCGCCGCCGCCGATGCCGCCCACGGTCGATGCCGAAGGCCGCGTCTATGGCGACGTCCCACCCGCCGCGATTCCCGCACCACCATCGATGGGGCCCGGCTATGTCCAGCCGCAATATGATCGCGCCGCGTGGGAACAGGCCCGGGCCGACTGGCTCGACGAATGTCGCGCCAATCGTCGCCACGGTCGGCGCGGCAACACCGCCGGCGGCGCAGTGGTCGGCGGCGTGGTCGGAGGTATCCTCGGCAATGCCGTCGCCGGGCGCGGTGACCGCACCGTGGGCACGATTGCCGGCGCGGCGGTCGGTGCGGTGGCGGGCGGAGCGATCGGCAACAGCGCCGACCGCCGCCGCGACAGGTACGCTACGGATTACTGCGAGAGCTATCTCGCGCGGTACATGAGCTACGGCTACAGCCAGTCCGGCTATGGGTACGGTTATGGCTATCGGCCGATGATGGTGATGGTTCCAGTCGCGATGGCCCAGCCGACGCCACAACCCGCGCCGCGCGCGCGCGAGTGCACCGAAACCCAGGTGATCGAGGAATGGGTGCCTGTCGCTGGCCCGGCCAGGCGGATCATTCCGCGCCGCCCGGCGCCGACCAAGCGGGTCCGCGTCATTCCCGACAAGCGGATCCCGATCAACTGAACCCGATCACCTGAGTCGGGCGGCCGCTACAGCGAGCGACCGATGAGTTCCTTCATGATCTCGCTGGTGCCGCCGAAGATTCGCGTCACCCGCGCGCCCCGCCATTGCTTCGCGATCGGGTATTCGTTCATGAAACCAGCCCCACCGTGGAGCTGGAGGCACTTGTCGACCACGTCGCCCTGAAGCTCAGTGTGCCACAGCTTGGCGCCCGAGGCTTCGACCGGGGTCAACTCGTGCTTGATGTGGCGGGCGATGCACCAGTCCAAATGCGCCCAGCCGACCTGAAGCTTGGCCTTGAGATCGGCAAGGACGAAGCGCGTGTTCTGGAAATCAAGCACCGGTTGGCCAAAGGCCTTGCGCTCACGCACGAAATCAACGGTCATGTCGAAGGCGCGCTGCGCGGCGGTCTGCGCCGAAATGGCGATGCCAAGACGCTCCTGCGGCAACTCGCTCATCAGGTAGATGAAGCCGCGCCCTTCCTCACCCAGGCAATTGGTGATCGGCACGCGTACGTCCTCGAAGAACATCTCCGAGGTGTCGGCGGCATCAAGCCCGACCTTGTCAAGATTGCGCCCGCGCTTGAAGCCGTCCCGGCTCGCCTCGACGAGAATGATCGACACCCCCTTCCAGGCAGGCTGGACCTCGGTATCGGTCTTGGCGCAGACCAGGATCAGGTCGGCATTCTGGCCATTGGTGATGTAGGTCTTGCTGCCATTTATGACGTAATGATTGCCGTCCTTCTTCGCGGTGGTGCGCAGGCCCTGCAGGTCCGATCCCGTCCCCGGCTCGGTCATCGCGATCGCGGTGATCACCTCGCCGCTGACCATGCGCGGCAACCAGGTCTGCTTCTGCTCCTCCGATCCGTACTGGATGATGTAGTTCGCGACGATGTCCGACTGCAACGAAAAGCCGGTGGCGACATCGGTGCCATAGCCGATCTCTTCATCGACGATCGCGTTGTAGCCGAAATCCAGCCCCAGCCCTCCATAGGCCTCGGGCACGGTCGGACACAGCAATCCGAGTTCGCCCGCCTTTGGCCAGACGTCGCGCGGGACGATGCCATCTTCGTCCCACTTGGCGGCGTTGGGTTCGAGCTGTTCGGCCACGAAGCGGCGCACCGTGTCGCGGAAGGCTTCGTGATCTTCGGTGTAGCAGCTGCGTGACAGCGAATCGAGCGACATGGCAATCCTCTCTGAACGAACCAGACGAGGGCGATTAGGCCGTCGGGAGAGCCGCGGCAATACAATTTAATCGATCGCTTAAGCACTCGATCGACGGTGCGAGTTGCGCGGCGCAACTTCGCGGCTCAGCGGCGACGTGCGGCAACGCCCCCGGCGTGGCGAACCGCAGGCCTGCGCTGCGGATCACGGGAAACCAGCTCGCTGGGAATTTCGATCCGGCAGGCATAGCCGGGAACCGCGCCGCCATCTGGAATGGTGGACAAGCCGCTCAGATCGACGACGCAACGCGCTCCGCTTTCAAGCGGCCGTTCCACCCGGGAGTCGCCACCCTCGGCGTTGAAATCGACCAGTCCATCGAAGCCGACCATCAGCTGTTCACCCGAAGGCTGCGCGATCAGCATCGTCCCGACCGGCAAATTGACGCCGTCAGGCCCCATCACGCGGACCTGGCGCGGGCGGTACCGGACCACGTCGAGCGAAACCAGACCGATCGCCTTGCGCGGCACCAGAACCCGGCGGTGCGTCGCCCGGGCGAGGGCATCGTTAGGCAGCTTTTCGGCGTCGATGTCGAAGGTCAGCGGTACTTGCGGTGCGATATTCTCGATAAGCAGGAGACCATCCTTGGCCGTGACCCCGGCAATTCGGTTTTCGCGCAGCACGGTAACCCCGCCGACGCTGCCGGTGCGAACCAGGGCATAGCTGCCACCGGTCTGGTTGCGGGCAAAGATGGCTCCACCGGTGACCAGGATGGTACCGCGCGCGTTGAGACGCGCGCCGAGCTGACCATTGACCTGCTCGGCGAAGGCTTCGACCCGGCCATGTTCGCCGCGATAGCTCGCCATTCCGGCGAGCCGCGTCGACGCCCCCGTCTGGCCTTCGATCCCGTAGCCCAGCGGCTGCTGCTCGGTATCGTGGCGATAGTAGCCCGCGTTGCCGCTGACCGGCGTACCCGAGCCGCCATTCACCGAAGCCTGGGCCGAGCGACCGCCCCCCAATTGCATCGAAATTCCCGCCCAGGCGTTAACCGAGCGGACAGAGCCGTTGCGATAGCCAAGCGACGCAAAGATATCGACTTTTCGGCTGATCTGCGTGCGGAACGAGGCATTGGCAAAGGTTACGCGCGGCTCGAGCGTGGTGAAACGCGGATCAAAACGTCGCTCTTGTCGGCCCGCGGATAGTTGCAGCTGCGTCATATTCTTGAGGTTGAACGAAATCTGCCCAAGAAACTCGCGCGGGGGCAGCGGATCGCCCAATTTGCTGGCGACATCGCGGTAACCGGCACTGGGAAGCGAGGCCGAGACTCGCGCCGAGATCCTTCTCCCCACCGATTCGAGACCGAGATTGATCAGCGATCCGGTCAAGGCCGTATCATGTTCGACGCTGAACCGAGTCTCGACGGTCGCCAGCGCGATTCCGCCAAGCGCAAGATCACCCCGGCCGCCCACGTTGATGAGCCCCGGGGTCCATTCGGCGGTTCCCTCGATCGTCAACCGCTGCGACATTCCGCGGCGATAGTAGACGTTGGCCGCGAGGGGTCCGTAATCATTGCTGCTAACCCCGTATCGTCGTCGAACCACGCCGGCATTGATCGCGAACTCGCGCAAGCGCGGCGCGAGCAAGGAGCGCGACATATAGAACCGGGTGTTCTGCACAGTCTCGCGACCCAGTGCATCGCGCACGATCACCGACACCTCGCCGCGCCCGGCACTGGACGGCACATTGCGCACGGTAAACTCGCCCGGCTGGACCTCACCCAGCGAATAGCGCTGGTCGCTGGTGATGATATCGATCCCGGTGGGCACCGAAACCTGCCCGGTAAAGGCCGGCAGCGGCGTGGTGACCAGATCGGGGCGAAGCGAATAGTCCGACGCGAGCTGGAATCCGCCGAGGCGCACCGCCCGCTGGTTCTGCCCACCTGCGGCGACGAAATCGCCTGCGGTCGCGGTCAGCCCGGCTTTGGGAAACAGCACCTGGACTTGCGAATCGAGACGCAGCAGCGGGGGAGAGTTCGCATCGCTCTGCGTCACGTAGCGAAAACCGCTGGTCGCGGAGACATTGCCGCGAACCAGCGCGGCCTCAACCAGCGCAGCAGCACCGCTGCGCCCTCGCGCCAGGGTCGCGGTCAGATCGTAGTCGAGCCGGAACGCAGTAAGCGGTGTGCTCTCCCCATCCTGGCGCGGCCCTTGGGTCATGTCGATCAGGTTGGCCCCATCGCTCTTGCGCAGGAGCTGGACCTCGATCCGCTGGCGCTGCGAATCGAAGGTCCATTTGGCGATTCGCAGCGAGTCGAGCGGAACCTTGCCTTGCAGACCGGGTGCAACCGGGAGGCCCGCCGCCCGCGCGCCTTCCGCATCGATCGTTAGCACGCCGCCCGCCCAGGCGAGATCGACCATGCGGGCGCGGGTTTCGCCATCGACCGAAATCTCGGACAGGCCCGGACCCTGCTGCGCCGAAACGCTCTGGGCGGTCAGTCCGGAAGGGAGTGCGAACGGGTCCGTCTGCGCGTGGGCGGAACCTCCGCCAAGCGCCGCGCCCAGGGCTGCGGCTAGCGCAAGGAGCCGTTCAGCCGCAGCTTGGTGAAACCTGCGCATGGGCCGTCTGGCCGTCGATCTGGGCGGAAATCGTCAGCGAGCCGGTTGTGCAGCCGCTGGCCAGGCCCCAGTCAATTGTCGCGCCGCCGAGAACATAGCGCAGACCGTTGCGCTGGACCGGCAGAATTGTGCCCGCCGCATTGCGAACCTCGAGATTCATGATCTTCGCGGTCGATCCGCCTGAATTGGCAAGCTCGAGTTGATTGCCGACAATGCGCCACGCGAGCGCCGCGGGCGTTGCCTTGTCGCGATCGACGAAGACGGGAAGGGTGAAGCGCAGCCGTGCTTCGGCCTCGCCGCTCCGGGCGAGGGTGGGATCAGGCAACTGGTCGATCGCCAGGCGGAAACGCTTTTCGCCTGGCGAGGCGGCGCCGATCCGCAGCACCCGGACGATCTGTGTCGTCCCCGGGGCGATGCTGATGATCGAAGGCGATACGGTCAGCGCAGTCGACGGTGCATAGCGATCCTCGCCACCTTCCTGGCTCCAGGCGAAAAGCCGCGTCTGGACGGGCAGTGGCCGGGCCGAGGTGTTGGTGAGCATGACCGTCGCCCCGGTCTTGGTCGCATCGAGTTCAAGCCGAAGCGGGGCGACATTCAACCGAGCGCCGCGGTCCGCGCTGGGCGCGGCCGCGGCGACTGCGGTGTCATCGGCACGGGCCGCTGAATGCAGCCCGAGGGAGAGGAACGATCCGCCTGCCGCGACAATGGCAAGCTTGCTGATGACAGCGACGCGACGGATCATTCAGGTCTCCATGATGCTTAGAAGTTCACCGTGACGGTGACGGTGTCGGTGTAGGCGCCCGCGGGAACCGAGGTCGCCGTCGACGGGATGCGGCCGTAGGCAACAAGCGTGGTGTTGCCCGCTACGCTGGTGCCGACGCTGGTATCGGTGCCCGAGGTGTTGCCCCAGGCCTGCGTACGCGCCGAATCGCGATAGATGCCGTAAGGAATCTTCTTGGTCGCGTCCGTGGTGTTCTGAAGGAAGCGCGCCGATCCGGTGGCGTGGCTGCCAACGTCCATCGACACGTCATAGGCGGCACCGATGGTGCAAGTCAGGTCGACATTGGCCGAGGTGTCGACATTGACGCCGCCGACCGAGGTGAGCGTGCCGAACGCCATCGGCGAAGCGACAACGGTGCACGAATTGACGACATTGACCGACACCGGCATCTGGTTGCTGGCCGAAGCGGCCAGGGCCGGAGTGGCGGCAACGGTAGCGAGGGCGGCGAACCCGAAAGCAATCTTACGCATGGTCTCTATTCCCCTGAAACATGGCATTCAGCCGCGATCTCCATGCGTCACAAACCATTGCAATTTCCCTAATGGTTACAAGGAAATTTGCGGTCCGCTTGGGGAAAATACCTAGGCAAATATGGTTAACGATCGGTAAGCGCCGATAGCCAATTTCGCGACGCCAAGCGTCGCAGCTTGCCGATTTCAGAAGTTGATGGTGACCGTCAGCGTGTCGGTGTAGCCGCCGGCCTTGAGGTTGGTCGACGAGGAAACGCGACCATAGACCGGATAGGTCACCAGGCCGGTCGGGCCCGAGTTGCCAGACAGGTTCTTGGCACTGCCAGTACCCCAGACATTGCTGTGCGGGGGATCCTTGAAGATATCATACTTGATGAAGGCATTGGCCGTCGCGTTAAAGACGCGGCGGTTTGCACCATTGGCGTGGAGCCCGTTGTCGATGTCGAGGACGAACGCCGTATTGGGCGTGCAACGCACCGCGATACTGGTCGCCGAATCAACGTTGCCATTGATCGCTACCGGAATGTTGAAAACGAGCGGCAGGGCAACGACGGTGCAGCCGCTCAGGACCGTTACGCTTACCGGTACGGTGTAGGTGGTGCGGCCGGCATACGCGGGCGTCGCAGCAAGCATCGCTGCCGCCACAATCCCGATGCAACATTGACGATGCGCGAATCGCATCAACACCCCCATATGGTCTCGACAGTGGAACTAGGGGGATTCCCTTGCGATGTGGTTAAGACACCGTCAGCCTTCTTAGCACTTTGAAAACACTAGAAATTGATCGAGACGACAATCTGGTCGGCATAGGCTCCGGACTGAATCCGCTGCCCTGCCGCCAGCCCGCCATAGGCCTTTAGGCTGGCCTTGCCACTGGCATTGGTCACCCCATAGACCGTCTCGCCAGGCCCATCGCCCCAGCGCTGGCTGCGGCCAGGATCGCGGAATATGTCATAGGCCAGATACCTGTCAGCGACCGGATCATAAGCGCGTCGCAATTGGCCCGCGGCGTGAGTGCCACGGTCAAGCGACAGGGTAAACGCCTCGTCAGGCCCACACGCGATGGCGATGTCGGTGGTCGCCTTGGCACCGCTTCCGATGGGCGACATGAAGCTGAGCGGCGCCGCAGCGACTGTGCAGTTGGGAACCACCTCAAGCGAGACGGCGATCACCGCGCTGCTCTGCCCGCTCTGCGCCAGCACAGGCATGGTCAGAGCGAGGGTCACAACGGGCAAGACAAGTCGGGCCATGAACCCAGCCCTGGCGCAGAAAGCTTGCCGCCGGGCTTTGCGCCCCTCCGTATTTCCCCAGGGTGACAGCCGCTTCAGATGCCCCCGCCGGTCAGGCGCTGGCAGATCAGGTCGAGCTGATCGAGCGTGCGATAGCGGATGGTCACCACACCAGAGCGCGGATCGGCGTCGGCATTGATCCGCACCGGCAAGCCGAGGAACTCTTCAAGATGCCCCTGTACCGCCGAGATATCGGCGGACGAAGCGGCATCGCCCTGCCCTCGCGCGCGGCGCGGCGCTGCGGAGCCGGTGGTCTTGCGCCGCACCAGCTTTTCAACCTCGCGCACCGAGAGGTGCTTGCTCACCGCCTCGATCGCCAGCGCCATGGCCTGATCCGACCCGATCAGCGCGCGAGCATGGCCCATCGACAGACGGCCCTCCTCGACCAGGTCGAGAACCGGTTCGGGCAGCGCCAGAAGGCGCTGGAAATTGGCGACATGGCTACGGCTCTTGTCGACCAGCTTGGCAATGTCGGCCTGGGTCAGGCCCTCATCCTCGGCAAGGCGCTGATAGGCCCGCGCTTCCTCGACCGGATTCAGGTCCTCACGCTGGAGGTTCTCGATCAGCGCCAGCGCGGTCACCTCGCGGTCGCTGAGTTCGCGAATTAATGCTGGAATCTCATGAAGTTGCGCCTTTTGCGCGGCACGCCAGCGGCGTTCGCCCGCAACCAGCCGCCACTGGCCCGCGCCGTGCGGGGTAACGATCACCGGCTGGATCACCCCGCGCGCCGCGATCGAGGCAGCCAGCTCGTCGAGCGCCCCCTCGTCGAACCGGCGGCGTGGCTGGCTAGGGTGCGGGACGATCGAGGCCACCGCCAGCATGGCGAGGCCCGAAGCGCTCGCCGTGGCCGAACCCGTCGAAATCGCACCGGGCGGCGCCACCAGCGGCTCCTCGCGTCGCGATTCGCCGAGCAGCGCGCCAAGGCCGCGGCCAAGTGCGGGGCGTTTGTGCCCGCCCTCACCCCTTGGGGTGATGCGAATGACCGATTCGTCGCTCATGCGGCTTTCCTCTTTTCGGGCAGGCGGGTGATCAGTTCGCGCGCCAGCGCCATATAGGCGCGGCTGCCGGCACAGGTGTGGTCATAGACCAGCGCCGGCAGCCCGTGGCTCGGCGCTTCGGACAGGCGGACATTGCGCGGGATCACCGCCTCGAACACAAGATTGCCGAGGCATGAGCGCACATCGTCGGCGACCTGGTCGGTGAGCCGGTTGCGGCGGTCGAACATCGTCAATGCCACCCCGACAATGCCGAGATTGGGATTGAAGCGTTGCTGGACCCGCTCCACCGTCTGCAGAAGCTGGCTAAGTCCTTCCAACGCAAAGAATTCACACTGCAAGGGAACCAGCAGCGTATCGGCAGCGCAGAGCGCATTGAGCGTCAGCAGGCCGAGCGAGGGCGGGCAATCGATGAAACAGATATCGTGTCCGCTCGCCCCCTCCAGCGCCTCGCGCAGGCGATCGGTGCGCCCCTCGACCGAGACCAATTCGACCTCGGCCCCCGACAGGTCGACCGTCGCCGGGATCACATCGAGATTGGGGATGCGCGTCGCCATGCGACATTCGGCGATCGGGGTTTGATCGACCAGCAGGTCGTAGGACGAACGCTCACGCTCGCTGGTGGCGATGCCGATGCCGGTCGAGGCGTTGCCCTGCGGATCGAGGTCGATCAACAGCACTTTCCACCCGGTCGCGGCCATGGCGGTGGCGATGTTGATCGCGGTGGTCGTCTTGCCCACCCCGCCCTTCTGGTTGGCGATTGCCACGCGTATCACGGCTTCGATCCCTTCTTTCCAGACCTGTGCGGGCCGATCAGGGAGCCGACGATCACGCCGGCGTCGGGATCGGTGAGCGATTGTTCCACGTGGAACAGGTGCTTCCAGCCGCGAAGTTGTTCCAGTTCATGCGCGGCGGAACGCCCCTTCGGCAACAACCAAGTGGTGTCCGCTGTGGAAAAACGGGCGGAAAGTTCGATGAGCTTGGCAAGAGGCGCGAAAGCCCGCGCAGAAATGACCCGAACCGGGAAAGTTGGGACAAGTTCGAGTCGCGAACCGTGAACGGTGACATTTCCCAGCCCCAGCTCGTCGGTTGCGCGAATTAGCCACTCGATCCGCCGCGCCCGCGATTCGACCAGATGCACCGCCGTATCGGGACGCAGGATCGCGATGACCAGCCCGGGAAATCCGGCGCCGGTGCCGAGGTCGAGCCAGGACGATAATGTTTCACGTGAAACATGAGTCAGGAGTTGCGCCGAATCAGCGATGTGCCGAAGCCACAACGTGTCAAGACTCGCCGCAGCAACGAGGTTCTGGTGAGCATTTTCCTCGCGCAGCAATTCCCCAAGCCGCTCGAGTTGCTGCCCGGCCAGATCGTTCCATTCAGGGAAACTCGCGATCAACGCGCGCGCGTCAGCTTCATCGGTGACCATCATGCCGCCAACCGCCTGGCCTGGACAAGCAGCGCCGCGAGTGCAGCTGGGGTGATCCCCGGAACCCGGCCGGCCGCCGCCAGTGTCTCCGGTCGCGCGGCGCTAAGCCGCTCGACCATCTCGCGCGACAGTCCCGGCACGCTGGCATAGGGAAAGCCATCACCGAGCGTCAGCCCCTCCGCCGCCTGCATATCGCGCAATTCGGCATCCTGACGGGCGAGGTAAGGCGCGTAGGCGGCATCTTCGGCCACTTCCTCCGCAAGGTCGTCGGTGGTTTCACAGCCGTCGGGAAGCCAGACGGCGAGTGCAGGCAGATCGATTCCGGCAAAGCGCAACCATTCCCGCAGCGGCAGGCGCCCAACATCGCCGCGCACCGCGTGCCC
>JAFEEP010000526.1 GCA_018241045.1 Pseudomonadota bacterium
AAACGGCATCCGGCCCAGCCCCGATTGATGGGCGCAGAGAAAAGAAAAGCCCCGCATCGAGTGCGGGGCTGTCAGGAGGGTGCGGTGGCGCTGGGTCAGTCGGGCTTGTCGCCCAGGGCATGCTGCTTCCACAGGGCGAATGCCTCGTCCGGTGCCAGTTCGGCAAGGATGACGATGGGCTGGGCCTGCCGGGCGCGCAGCGAAGCGAAGTACGCCTTGCGGTCGGCGATGGCCTTGAGCTTGATGCCCTTGAGAAACTTCAGCTTGCCGTCCTTCAGGAACAGCACCTTGTCACCGATGTCACGCTTGAACGCGGCTCGCACCTTGCGATCCGCGTGCAGGGCATCGGCCAGTTCGTCGACCAGGAAGTCGAGCGTGATGTCGATGAGATGAGGGGCTTCACTCTCCTGGCCGAGATCGATCGGCGCAGGCGGCAGGCCCTTGGCGAAGGCTTCGGCCTGCCGTGTGTTGGGGGACAAGGATGGGGGTTCATGTCGGGTCTCCTGTTCGTGTGGCCCAAGGCCAATGGCCGGGCCGGGACGTTGATAGGCAGGAGAAAGGCGTCGAAGGCCCAACGGCCTTCGACTCGGGAGGAAAGAGGAACCACCCGTGGGCTGATTGGCAGGCCCGGTCGTCGCTAAAACCGTCTGCTTATCAAGCAATCACACCCGGCCCATGTCGTGGCTGGGGCCGGCATCGTCTGGCGCACATCCGCGCACAAAGGGAGCCCGTTTTTGCGCCGGCGGGCACCGGCACCGAATACCGTTGACCACGAAGGGTCTCCCGGTGGCTCGCGCAGCCTGGCAAGCCATCGGGGGACCCTTCGCAGGGGCGGAAGAAATGCAGATCAGCAGAACGCGCGGGAGGCGGTTCGCGGAGAAGCTACCTTCAGGTCCCGCGGCCGGGGACGGCTGGGCGGGACGCGCACACGGATCAAGAAGGCGTTGCACGCTGGGCGTCCCGCAGGGCGTGCGGGACACGGACCACGCCGCCGACGGCGGGCACGGCTCACGGGGAAACGGGGTCGGTCAGGAGCCTTTGCGGCCGCTACTGCTACGGCGTGCGGTGCGCGAGGCCCCACGCTTGGACGTGCCGGATTCGACCGGCAGCGTGCCTTTGCAGTCTGGATACCTGCTGCACGACCAGAATGGGCCGCTCTTTCCGGTGCGCTGGCGCGTGGGTGCGCCGCACTGCGGACAAGCCGGTCCTTGGGGAACCTTGATGGACAGAGACGTGCTGCCGTACTGCGCGATCAACTGCGAAATCCACGCGGCTTGCTTGCCGATGAACACGTCCAGGGTGAGTTGTCCCGCCTCGATCATGTCGAGCGCCTGCTCCCACACTGCCGTCGTGCCGGGGTCTGCAATCGCCGCGGGCACGGCGTCGATCAGCGTGAACGCCGCATCCGATGCGCGAATGGAGCGTCCCTTCTTTACGATGTAGCCACGGGCGATCAGCCCGCTGATGATGTTGGCCCGCGTTGCCTCGGTGCCGATGCCCGTTGTGTCTTTCAGCTTCTGCTTCAGGCGCGGGTCGGTCACGAAGCGCGCAACGCCCTTCATCGACTTGACCAGTTCGCCCTGGGTATAGGGCTTGGGTGGCATCGTCTTGAGCGCCTTGAGTTCGGCCTCGGCCACCTGGCATGCCAGGCCCTCGCGCAGCGCGGGCAGCACCTGGCTGCGCGCCGCGAAGTCGCCGTCCTCGTCGGCACCACCTTCGCGTTCTGGCTCGGCCAGCACCAGACGCCAGCCCTTGACGACTACCTGCTTTCCGGTGGCCACCAGCTTCTGCTGGCCGCAGGCGAGATCCGCCACGGTGCGGTCGAACTCGTGGTGAGGGAGGAACTGCGCCAGGTAGTGCGCCCGGATCAGCCGGTACACCGCCAGTTCCTTCTCACTCATGGCAGAGAGGTTCGCCGGTTCGAGCGTCGGGATGATGCCGTGGTGCGCCGTCACTTTTCCGTCGTTCCAGGCGCGCGAGCGCTGGGAGCGGTCAAGCTGGCCCATGATCGTGCGCAGCGAAGGGTCGGTCTTGAGCAGGCTGTCCAGGACCATGGGCACCTCGGCGAACATGCTTTCGGGCAGATAGCCGGAATCCGAGCGCGGGTACGTCGTGGCCTTGTGCGTCTCGTACAGGGCCTGAGCGATTTCCAGTGTTTCCTGCACATCCAGCCCGAGTTGCTTGGAACACACCTCCTGCAAGGTGCCCAGGTCGAACAGCAGCGGTGGGCCTTCCCGCACACGCTCGATCTCAACCGACACCACCTGGGCGCTGCCCGCCGCGCGGATCTGCTGCACGGCTTGCTGTGCTACCGGCTGCTGCAAGCAGCGGCCGGCGTCGTCGGTGCGGGTGTCGGGCGCAACCCATTGCGCGGTGAAGGCCTGGCCACCTGAAGACAGGGACACGTCGATGGCCCAGTACGGCACGGACACGAAAGCCGCGATCTCGCGGTCGCGGTCCACGACCAGTTTGAGCGTCGGCGTCTGGACGCGCCCAACGGACAGCACGCCGTCATAGCCCGCCTTCCGCCCCAGCAACGTGAACAACCGGCTGAGGTTCATGCCCACAAGCCAATCGGCGCGCGAACGCGCCAGCGCCGAGTAATACATCGGCAGCGTCTCGGACGAGGGCCGCAGCTTGGCGAGCGCCGCGCGGATGGACGCATCGTTGAGCGCCGACAGCCACAAGCGTTCGATGGGGCCGCGGTAGCCGCACAGGTCGATGATCTCGCGGGCGATCATTTCGCCCTCGCGATCGGCGTCGGTAGCGATGACCAGTTGGGTCGCCTTCGCCAGAAGCGCCTTGACGACCTTGAATTGCGTGGCGGTTTTCGGTTTGACCTCGACCCGCCAATGCTGAGGAATGATGGGCAACTGCTCGATGGACCAACGCTTCAACTGCTCGTCGTAGGCTTCGGGCGCTGCGGCTTCTACGAGATGACCGATGCACCAGGTGACCGTGACGCCGGAACCGTTGAGACAGCCTTCACCGCGCTGCGTGGTGCCGAGAATCCGGCCGATGTCTTTGCCCTGGGAGGGCTTCTCGCACAAGAACAGCCGCATGTCCGTCCATCCCGATTCCCGTTGTTCATGGAGTTGCTGGCATCGAGAATGCCGAGCTCCGGCAAGGACGGCAGCAAACAAGCCGCATGCGGCGGCGACCGCTTTCACGGGATGGAATGGCTTGTGCGGGGATGGCGCGTGGTCGCAGGTGTGCGGACCGGGAGCCGCGATTTGCGGGAGCGCGTGGAAGTCGGTAGACGTCGATGGAGCTATCCCCAGGGGATAGCTTGCGGGTACATGGAGGGCGGCGAAGATTTGTTGCCGCCGCCCGCCATGCCGAGTCACTTCCTGCGCTTCGCCTCTTTCGGCGCGGTTGATTCCTGGGCGGCTTGGGACTTCGGTTCTGCCTCCTGCGGCTTGGGGCTGAGGACCACGGACTCGATGCGGTACGGCAGGATGCCGACGCTGCGCGCGTTGATCTGCCAGGTCTCGCGCGGCTGATCTTCGTTGTCCGTCCAGGGGTCGCGCTCCATGCGGCCGATGACCAGGACACGCATGCCTTTCTGGTAGAGGCGCTGCCAGCGTTCGGCATCGTGGTGCCAGATTTCCACCGGCGCCCAGAAGCCGCCGCGATCCTCGAAGGTGCCATCCTTCTTGGGCACGGGATTGTCGAAATAGACGTTCAGGCGCAGCAGGCGGCTGGGTTCGTCGTTGCCGTTGGGGAATTCGCGGTACTCGGGCGGCGAGCCGATGTTGCCTTCGCCCCAAAAATGCGTGCTCATGGTGTGATCTCCGTGGTGGTTGAAATA
Organism: Pseudomonadota bacterium; assembly: GCA_018241045.1. GTDB lineage: Bacteria > Pseudomonadota > Alphaproteobacteria > Sphingomonadales > Sphingomonadaceae > Novosphingobium. Next base: position 3,812 of record JAFEEP010000526.1, read on the forward strand.
CCCGTGCCTCGTCGGCTCCGGGCGCGTGCTGGAATGCCCGGCGCAATCACCGATCGCGCATCGCAGCGGGGATGGATGCGATCCGGCGCAGGTAGGCGTCTTCCGCTTCGGCCGCCTTGCTGGCGCATTCCTGTGCCTGCCTGCCCAGGGTGTGCAGCAGGCTGATCTGCATGTTCAGCGTGATCCGCTGCATCTCGATCGCGTGCAGATCAGCGAGCAGGTTGACTGGCGTGCTGGTGCTGGCGATCTGCTCCTGCCACAGCGCCACGCCCATGGCCGACCTGTCGTGCCTGCGCCAGCGCAGAAAGACAGTCCCTGCGCCAGTGGTCTGCTGGGCCAGTTCGACGGGCAGCAGGTGGAAGGGATGCCCACACGCCTGCGCCAGCACCTGTCGCTGCGCCATGTCAATCAACTCGTCGCGCATGGCAAAGCACTGGCTGGCCCAGGCCTCAAGATCCCCCTTACCCTTAAAAGGCTTTAAAAGGCCTTTTAGAGAGGCCGAGTGTTCCAGCTTCATGAAGGCCCCCTGTTGCAGGCCCCGGAAGTAACGGGTCGGTTGGTTCAAATCGCTCATGCCGACTCATCCTCTCCGGCAGCCTCGACTGGCGCGGCGCTGGCGGCCTCGTCGCTGATGGGAGCGGCTGCGGCAGAACCCTCACCGCGCTGCTGCAGGCCACGGCGCACGATGGGCGGCGCAAACTTCGAGCGGCGCGTGCCTTCGTACATGTCCTGCGGCAACTCGCCGAACTTCTCCAGCGCGGCCCGCGCTGCGGCATTCTTGGAGGCGAAGTCATCGCGCGTGCAGCCCGAGTAGCGGTACTGCTGCGCCAGGCTGAACAGGCTGCGCAGCGCATGCGCGCCGTCGTTGAGCCAGCGCTCCAAGGTGCTGCGATCGATGAGCGCAGTGTGGTGGGCAAGGATGAGCTTGCGGGCGATGTCGTCGTAGTCGGCCAGAAGATAGACCGCCGCGAAGCCGAGCTGGGCGTTCACGAACAGGGGGAGCTTGACGGGTTGCACGTTGAGGTTCTCGCCCAGGCTCAACGCTGCGGGCACGCCGGCCAGCGCCTGGTCCACCTGCTCGCGCAGCGCTTGCAGCGTGGCCTTGGTCTGGTCGAGCTTGTCCTCGATGCGCAGCATCCACCAGTCCGAATACGGGTCGTCTTGTTCCGAGCCGCGCTTCATCTTGTTCATGACGGCGATGTAGCCGTTCAGGCCGACGATGCCCGGCCGCCCCTCGGCGGCAGCGCGACCATGCCAGATGCGGGAAGCGTGGTGGGTGTGCAGCGTCAGCGACATCGCGCTGCGCAGGGAGCCCAGATTCAGTTGCAAAGGTTCGTTGGTTGCCATGGTGACCGCTCGCTGTTGGACAAGGAGTGGCCAGCTTGGGGCAGGAACCGGAAGGCAGTCAGTCAACAAACCGAAACCAGCCAGCCCCCGGTTCAGGGCGTGGTGGCCGCCTGCGGCGCGAGCTATCCCCAGGGGATAGCTCCGCCAAACGCCACGGAGCGCTGCTCACGCGGATGGCGACGGGCATGCGCTGGGGAAGGCGTCGTGCTGAACCAGCATGCGGGCGTTACACCTTGCATCACAGCTATCCCCTGGGGATAGCTTCAAGGAGCGCCAAGGAAAGCTGTTCGCCGAGGCCGGCTCGGACAGCCCCGGTCAACGGCAATCACTCGATGCGTGGTCTGCGCGCACGTCCGAGATCCATCATTGCCAACCAGCTATCCCCAGGGGATAGCTCCACTGAAATCCATGGACGCCCGCTTCAGGGTCTGATCGCCCCAAGCGGTCAGCCTTTGCGCAGAAGGTCGCGCAGCCGTTCGATGTGCTGCCGGGCCACCTCGGATGGAACCACATTGCGCGGTGGCTGAGGCGGCGTTTCTCGCGCGGCGGCAGGTGGCGGTGCTGGTCCAGCCTGCCTGGTCCACGCATTGAACTCGCCCCGGATGGCCCGCTGGATGATGCCGAACAGGTAGCCAGCCGGATTGCGGATGGTGCTGCCGCGACAACGCTCCACCCATTCGTCCAGCACCGCCTGGCGCAGTGAGGCATCGACCTGCTGCAAGGCCACCATGGCGCCTGCCTGCTGCTCTTCTTTCAAACCGAAGAAGCGATCGGGCAGGCGGACACCCTGCATCGCGCGCGCCTGCCCACGCTCCCGCGCAGTAGTACGTACTTCATTAATACGACTACTACGTACAGTACGGTCCTGCTTCGGATTCCGAAGAGAACCGTCTGGCGCGGGTTTCAGGCCTGCTTCGGATTCCGAAGAGGGGCGTTCGCCATTCCGAAGAAGGCCTGCAAGCCCTTCTTCGGAATCGTGCATCGCGCCCTCCTGTGGATAACTCTCGGTGGCGGTGATGCCCTGGCGGGCCAGGCGCTCGGCCAGGACCTGCAGCCGCGACGGCAGCGTGCGACCGGACAGCAGCGGGTCGCCGGCGATCTCCTTCAGGGTGTTGAGCCCCACCATCTGGACGGCCTTGGCCGAATGGCCCAGGGACTGGCTGACCAGGGCCAGGTAGTCCGCGTCGAGCTGCATCGCCTCGAATGGCGTCAAGGGCTCGTCGTGCAGGACGTAGAGGTTGCCGAGGATCCGGCCGGTCTTGGGGTCGCGCCGTCGTCGCACCAAGCTCAGCCACCGCGTCAGGCGCAGCAGCGTCAGCGCTCGCGCGACGGTCTCGTGGGAGGCTTGGCCCGCGCAGGGCATGGACGCCAGCCAGGGGCGCAACTGCTCATAGGTGGGGAACGCCGTCACGCCGTCGTCGTTGAGCAAAAGCCGGAACACCTGCCAGGCATTGCGCTCCAGCGGTGTCAGCCGGCGATCCAGGAACAGGCGCCGCGGCACGCTCTCGTGCCGGTTACCACTGAACAGAAAGCCGTCGCCGGGCGCGGGTGCGCCGGGACTGGGCGCGAGTTCCTTCAGGGCGTCCTCTAACAGATCGGCAAGGGCGACGGGGCCTTGGCGCGCTGCTCGTGGTGCAGTGTCGTCCACGGCCATCGCTTATCCCAATCCCTGATCGACCCAATTCTTGATCGCGGCCCAGACCACCGATAGCGGCAGCGACATGCCTTCGGCCAGGTCCATTGCCGCATCGAGAATCGAGGTCTCGTCCTCCAGATCGACGTTCCTGCTGCTGGTCACAGCCTTCCATTGCCGCCACAGCTCCGTGTCCTGGGTCTCGTCCAAGACAGGGTGGCGCCCCTTGCGCTTGGGCAGGCCGAGGATTTCCCGCCGCAGGGCGACTTCCTGATGGGTCAACCCATAGAAGCGGCTCACCATTTCCGTGCTCGCGCCCAGCCTGAGCATGCGATCGACCGTGGCGATCTCCTTTTCCACGTCCTGCGCCTGATTGAGCAAGCGCCGCAGCACTTCACGGTTGACCGTGACCGAGCACCACGAGACATTGGCGTTGGCCAGCACGCTGATCAGCGCAGGGTGCTTGAGCGCATCCAGCTCGGCCTCACCGAAGCCCATGGCCTTGCAGCGGCGCAGTTGACCATTGCGCAGGTCATACAGCGCCTGGGCGATCACGGCCTGGTTGAGGGGATGCGATGCGGACATGCAGGCCTCCCTCGCTCACGTCCCGGGCGCCGCAGCGCCGGCTTCCAGGTCCAGCAGGCGCCGGGCCAGGCGCAGCAGGCGAAAGAGCTTGACCAATGCGGTGTCGCTCAAGCGCCTGGCCCCGTCACCGTGGCCTGGGCCCTGGCCGTGCAAGAGCGCCGGCAGGTCGGTGGCGAGCTGTGCGCCGTCCATGCCGGCCTCGACGGCAGGCTGACCAGCCAGGGAAACAAGTAGCGTCAGCACCGCGCGCCCCGGTGACGAAGGGGCCTGGGCGCGGGCGCGGCAAGCGAACCCGATGCCACCGGTGCGATCTTCAATGCACTCGTCCAGGCCCGCCTCGCCGGCGATCTCGCGCGCGAACTGCGCGATGTGGATGCGCAGCCGGTCGGGAGTGTCCAGGCCAGCGTCGATGTACCAGACGTCGGAGATCGGATAGAGGCCCCCGGCCTGCACTGGGATGGACTGCAGTACGTTGGCCGAGAAATCGGGCGGCAGTGCATCGCCCAGCTGCTCGGCCACCATCCGCTGGATCGACTGGAGCCGTTCTGTCGTCGGTGCGGGCGAGACGATGTGCTCTCGAAGCAGATCGTCGGCCCCGGCCGCAGGGCTTCCGGTGGCCGTCTCGCCAGCCGTTGCGTTGTCCTGACGCGAGGCGCGCGCGGCCGCTGGCGGACTGGCCGGTGGTGCAGGCGGTGCGATAGACGATGCCGTGCCCGGGGGTGGCGGCCTACTGTCCGTTGGCTGAGGCAATGCGGGCGGTGTCGCGGGCGGGGCCGGGTCGCTGACCAGCGCCCGGTGGCGGCTCTCCGATTCGGTCAGGTCCAGTGCCAGCACGTCGTAGTCGATGCCCAGTAGTTCGGACATCTGGCCGATCAGCTCGTCCTGCACGCGCTGCGGGGCAAACTCGTCGCCCTGCGTGTCGAACTGCGACAGCACTTCTTGAAAGAAGCTGTCGAAGTCCAGCGGTAGTGGGTCGCCCTTGTGGCCCTTGGCGTAGTGCTCCCAGGTGCGCTCGCAGGCCTTGCGCATGACCGACAGCCGTTCGACCTGGTGGCGGCCCAGGCCGCCATAGAGCACGGTCGGGATCGCGGGCAGCAGGTAGCGCACCGCATCGGCCATGCGGCTGATGTGCGACTGCTGAACGGGGTAGCCATCGGCTGCCAGGCGGCGGGCCAGTTCGGATTGGCTCAGTGCGGCGCCGCTCTCCTGTTCATAGAACCCGCGCGCTTTCTCGATGCCCAGGGCACGCTCGATGAACGTCAGACCGCCGCGCAGTTCGTTCTCCGCGAGGTGTCCTGTCAGCGCGATGATCTCTCCGCGCTCAGACCAAGGCCGGAACAGGCACGATATGCGGAAGAACCGTTCGTCCTTGGTCTCCGACCAGAGTTCGCGCAGGATCGCCAGTCGCGTGTTGCCACCGTTGCGGATGATGTAGTGCTCGTCACCCGGGCGCCGCGTGATGGCCGGTGCCGCATCCAGGCCGCGCTCGCGGACGGAGGCCTTGATCTCCTCGTAGGCGGGATTGCGCTTCATGCGCGGGTCATGGTCGTAGGGACGCAGTTGATCCAGCGTCACCAACATCGGCGTGTCAGCGATCGGGTCGCTCAAAGCCGTGGCCGACGGGCCAACGCGCTCGAACCCAGCCGCGAGCAGCTTGCCCGCCATGTCCTGAGAGGTCATGTCAGCCATGGCAGCATCCCCGGGGGCCGCCGGCCTGCGCGATGCGAGCCTCCCGTTCGGCACGGCGGATCTGCGCACGGGCGTTCAACTCGGCCCGGTGATCGCTCGCCGTCGAACTGGTGTAGATCGCAGCGCAGCCGGTCTTGGTGAATTTGAGATGCCCGCCCAGCGTGCGCTTGACGTGCCAGCCTTCGCTTACCGCGAACTCGATCAGGGCGCGCAGTCGCTTGTGGCCGCGGGCCAGGTCATGTGCGTTCGCCATGGGGCCTCCCGGTTTCCAGAGGACGCTGCGGGCGGCCGGACACATGCGCCAGTCGGTCCTGCCACTGGGGGAACAACTCGTTGGCGAGCGCGCGCATCGTGTCGAGCGCGGCGGGCGCAACTCTGCCCGGGGGCTGGCGATGCTCGACCCGATGCACCGGCAGGCCACGGGTCGCGGCGCGTGGATAGGCTTCGATGGCCGGCACGTCGGTGCCCAGCACTCGGATGCCGGCATGGCCCTGGAACAGATCGCGCAGTGCCTGCTGGATCATCCGTGCGTTGGCGGACACGGGGTGGACGCGGTTGATGAGCAGGTGCAGCGGTGGCGGTTCGATGCCCAGGTGCCGGTATGGTGTGATGTCCTCCAGCAACTGCATGGTGCCGCGCCGCAACTCGCGCGCCGCGAGGATTTCCGGTGTCACGGGCGACAGCGCGAGGTCGGAGGCGAGTACCGCCATCTCCAGCAGCACCGAGCGCGCGCCCTGGGTATCGATCAGCACCAGGTCGTAGAGCGGCGCCAATACCGGCAACAGGTGGCGCAACCGCAGGCGTCCATCGGGCGCGTGCAGCAGCAAGGTGTTCAATTCGCCCCGGTGGTCGTTGGAGAGCACCAGGTCCAGGCCCGCGATGATCGTGCGAGACACGAGCCGGCCAAGGTCGCGCTCGTTGAAGGCCAGCAACTCGTAGATGCCGCCCGGCGCACGATGAGCTAGCTCGTAGTAGGAGGACAGCGTGGGCTGCACGTCGAGATCAAGCAGCAGCACGCGCAGGCCAGCGTCGGCGGCGATTCCGCCGAGGTTGGCGGCCGTGGTCGTCTTGCCAACGCCGCCCTTGGTCGAGATGATGGATACAACCTGCATGGCGCTCTCCGGTAGAGGATGGGAAGTCCGTGGAGAGCAGCTCAAGTCCGGTTGTTGAGGCGTTCGGCGATCCACTGGTCGATCTCGAACGAATCCCAGCCAACCGCACGCACGCCCAGGCGCAGCGCCTTGGGGAACTGGCCTTTCCTCATCAAGTTGTAGATGTGGGCGCGCTTGAAACCAGATTTGGTTTCGACTTCATCGAGCCGCAGGATGCGGCGCTCACTTGCGGGCAGTGCAGGTGTCTGCGACATGTCGGTCACTCCTGAACGCTCAGCGGCGTTTGTTGGCGTGACCCCTATTCAATAGACTTGGCTGCGGAAAGACATTGCAAATGCAATCTCCGCGACTGCACATACAAGCTCGCAAACCTTATGCGGTTCCGCTACGGACATTCTTCCTGGCGTTGGCGAACTTGCCGTTCAAGGTTCGCTCCGTGATACCCATGGTGCCGCCGTAGTTGGCGACCAATGCCGAGACAAGGGCCTCCTGCGTTTTGAAGCTGGAGTAAGGAATGCCCGAAGGGGACTGGCCCAGCATCAGCGTCAGCATCCCGCCAATGATGTTCAGGTAGGTGGCCTCTGCCCGGTCGCTGATCGGGCACTGGGCGCAGGCGAGAATCACCGTTGCCTGTTTGCGCAGCGCGTCGTGCTTTTCCTGCAGTTCGCGGAGTTGGCGCCTGGACTGCTCCAGAGCGGATTTCAGTGCCAGCCGTTCGACCAGCATGGCTTGGCCGGTTTCCAGCGTGATGACCGGGTGTGCGATGCGCTCGCTGCGACAGAAAAGGAAGCTGGGCCGATGCTCGGGATAGTGCGAGCGCATCCAGCACTTCAGATCGGTGTGGCGAACGGTGAGGTCCGGGGCCTCCAACAGCGCGAGGTCGTTCAGCGTGATGCCGTTCCGACCGAAGGGTAGCTCTCGGTTGAGGATGCCGTCATAGATGCGTTCCGTGTACAGACGCAGTTCGTTCCAACGAGGGCACTCCATCGTTTGCGGTAGATCCCTCGGCGACGATATCGAGGCCAAGATCAGATGTTTGTACTGCAGCAGACCAGCCCAACGGATGGAGGCTTCGATCGGGCGGTAGAACACCTTCGATGTTGGTGCATTCTTGTGCATGCTCCCATCTCCTTCCAGGAGAACCACATGGCGCGCTCCTTTACGACCAACTCCCAAACAGCCTGTTGTCCTTACCCGAAGACGAGCTTCAGGCGCAGCGGTTGTAGAGGGACGGGACACGCTCTCACCAGCCACCCCCACTGGTGGTCGTCACGTGCTCGATGTGCAAAAATTCACCCGTCGCCAAGATGTCGAGCAACGGATTTGCAGGCTCGATAGTGACGCTCACAGTACCAGCGTCATGGGTTGCGGCGTTCTCGGCAAAACCGATTCGGTATGGTCTGATACGCCCACGGTTTCAAAAGCTGCGAGCAGCGACACCAGTTGCTCGGTGCCTAGGATTAGCAGAGGAAATCCGGCGGCGTCATATCTGTACGGGATGCTGATATAGCGATACAGCATCACGCACGAGTAGCCCATGGTGACTGCTAACCACAGATTCGGCGCTCAACAAAGTCTGGCTACATCAGGCAATTGCAGGCGGGCCGCCTAGAAAGCGGAGAGCTGGAAATGCGAAGCGACTGGCCTACTGGCTCCCTGCATTGGCCTTGACTGGACGGCGCTGCCGCCCAGTCCAAGTTCAATGGGCGGCCAGGTCCTCGGGCGCATCGACCAACATCGCGGTTTTTACCAGCCGCTGCACCGTCTGCCTGGCCTGCATCGGCAGTTCCTCCGATTGCGCTGCAAGTTCATCTGCTTCCATGGCTTGTGTGGCCACCAGCCGAGCGGCAAGATGCAGGTTCGTCGGGCCGGCCGCCTCGATGGCTGGGCGCTTGCCCAGGGCATCGTATGGCCGTAGGAGCGCATGGTAGATGTACCAGGTGTCGATGCCGCGCGGCACCTGCTTCAGGATGGCCTGAATCAGCTTGCGCCTGATGGGGTCGAGCTGCCAGTCCGGAACGCGCTGCCCACGGTGGCCCATTTGGATCGACAGGAGATTGCCGGCCTGAATCTCGTAGGTGATCCAGCGGCGGGACTTGCCAACCAGCTTGGCGTAATCGGCCACCGACAGGTTGTGAGGCGCCTCGAACATCTCCAGCAATTGCAACCGCTCGCGCTGCACCTCAGACAGCCTGGGCCGCGCGTACTCAGGCAGATGCACCGCAGAAAGCCGGTGCACGGAAGCCGGAACCGCTTGCGCATCCGGTGTGGGAGCAACGATCAACTGGGGGGTGTTGGGGTTCAGGACAGGGGGATGCGCGGCCGCCTGCCCGGCAATCGTGGGCAGGCCCTGCAGCGTGATGGTCAGGTGCGTGCTGGCAACTTCGACCTGATTCTGCTCGAACAAATCCAGACGATCCGCCCAGTCCTGCATCATGACGCGGCGCTGCTCGACGTACTCGGCGTGGTTGTATGTCGCGCTGGTTTTGTCCGGGTCGGCATGCGAGAGTTGGGCATCCACCCACTTGGGCGGATACCCCAATTCATTGAGCGCAGTCGAGATGGTGGCGCGAATACCGTGCCCAGTGAGCTGGTCTTCATATCCCATACGCTTGAGCGCGCCATTGAGCGTGTTTTCGCTGAGAGGGCTTTTGAGGCACCAATCACCGGGGATAAGATAGACCTGCGCTGGCTTGAAATTTCTCAGCAGATGCCGAGCGATTTCCTGCGCCTGCAACGACAGCGGCACGATGTACGGCGGGATATCGCTGAAACGCTGGCGCTTCTTCTTGGTGAGCTGCTTGCGTTGCTTGAGCCTGACTACCGGGACGATCCACAGGCCGCGGTCGAGATCGAACTGGTCAGGGGTGGCGTAGCGCAGTTCACCGGTCCGCACGCCCGTAAGCAGCAGCAGCCGCAGGCCCAGTTGCGTGTTGAGGCGACCGCGGTACTTGCGCAGCGTCTGCAACATTGTCGGCAGCTCGGGCATGCGCAGGAAGGGATTGTTCTCCACCGGCGGCAGCGGCATCGCCACCACATCCAGATCCTTCGATGGGTTCTCGCCCATGTTGGGCACCACCACCGTGGCGTAGGTGAAAAGCTGGGTGAACCAGGTGCGCAGCTTCTCGGCGACCGACAGCGAACCGCGCTTTTCCACTCTGCCGATGATGTCCAGTAAATGGGCGCGAGTGACGTCGTAGATGGTCAGGTGGCGCAGCATGGGAAACACGTCCTTCGCAAAGACGCGCCCGATCTGCTTCGGGGTGCTCTGCCGGCCTTCATCCTCCAGGGAGAGGCTACGGTGGGCCAGCCATTTGTCATATACAGCTTTGAAGGTGTGCTCGCCCGCCAGGACGATCACATGGCGCTTGCGTTTGCGTTCAGAGTGCGGATTGATGTCTTTTGCCAACAGCGCCCGGGCCTCGTCACGCAAGTCACGGGCCTGTTTCAGGGATATTGCGGGGTAGCCGCCAAAGGTGATGCGCTCGCGCTTACCTAGCCAGGAATAGCGGTAGTGCCACACCTTGCTGCCGATGGCGGAAACGTAAAGGTAGAGGCCGTCGAAATCGGCAAGCGAATACGGCTTACCGGTGGCCTTGGCTTGCCGAGCCATGAGATCAGAAAGCATGTGTCCAACTCCAGAAAGCGAGTTGGATGCCATGGTTCCCGTCTAACCCCGGCTCCTCCAGCAACAATGCGGATTGGGAACCCCGCACATTGTTTTGGGCCACTTTTTGTACCAGTTTGGGCTGGCAGTGAGTGGATTTCGCTGGATGTCAGTGGATCGAGGTCGGCTAAAAATCCTCA
>JAFEEP010000527.1 GCA_018241045.1 Pseudomonadota bacterium
GAGGCGGCCTACTTCGACTTTGTGAAGAAGGGCGCGGCCGACGAGGAGTCGTTCGACCAGGAATACATGTGCATTCCGGCCGACGACGACGCCAAGTTCCTGGAATACGGGTTGATCACCGGCTGCGAGTATGGCGCCGGCACCGACTGGCAGCGCGGCCTCGAGGGGCCGTTCATCGGCCGGGTGTATTGCGGCGTGGACATCGGCCGCAAGAAGGATCTGACCGTGCTGTGGGTGGTCGAGGAGCTTGGCGACGTGCTGTACACGCGCCATGTCGAGGTGATGGAGCGCATGCGCAAGAGCGCGCAGGAGGCGGTGCTGTGGCCATGGTTCGCGATCGCCGACCGCATCTGCATCGACGCCACGGGCATGGGCATCGGCTGGGCCGATGACGCGCAGGACGCGTTCGGCGAGCACCGGGTGGAGGCGGTCAATTTTTCCGCCCAGGTGAAAGAGGCGCTGGCCTACCCGCTGAAGGGGGCGATGGAAGACCGCAAGCTGCGCATCCCCGAGGACGGGACGATCCGCGCCGACCTGCGCAAGGTGCAGAAGGTGACCACGAGCGCGGGCAACGTGCGCTTCGTGGCCGAGAGCACGCCCGATGGCCACGCCGACCGCTTCTGGGCACTGGCGCTGGCGAAGCACGCCGCATCGAACCCCGCCGCGCCGATCGAATACATGAGCGCGTTCCCGCGCGGCGCAGACATCCAAGGATTCCTGCATGGCTGAGAAGAAGACGAAACCGGCCGCGCCGGTGCTCGACACGGAAGTGGCCAACCGGCTGCGCGACCCATTCGAAACCACCTGGATGGGGGTACTGCAGACCAGCGACCCGTTGCTGCTGGAGAAGGGCGATGCGAACGGCGAGCTGTACCGCGACCTGAAGCGCGACGGGAAGGTGTTCGCCGGCCTGCAGAAGCGCCAGTTGGCGCTGATTTCGCGCCCGTGGCAGGTGGAGCCGGTGGAGGAGAGCGACGCGGGCACCGCCGATGCGGAGATCGTGACCGATATCCTGAAGCGGTGCGCCTTCGACCAGGTGTGCCGCGACCTGATGGATGCCCTGCTGCGCGGCTTCGCGGTGAGCGAGATCGTGTGGACGGTGCGCGATGGCCGGATCGTGCCGGACCGGGTGGTGAAGCGCGCGCAGCGCCGCTTCAAGTTCGTACAGCAGGATGAAAACGCCCCGCCGGCGCTGCGGCTGCTGACGCGCGAGAACATGCTGACGGGGGTGGAACTGCCCGAGCGCAAGTTCATCGTGCATCGGGTGAACCCGGAAGACGACAACCCCTACGGCACGGGCCTGGGGCTGCAGCTCTACTGGCCGGTGTTCTTCAAGCGCAAGGGCATCATCGCCTGGAACAAGCTCAACGACCGCTTCGGCAGCCCGACGCCCTGGGGCAAGTACCCGCGCAACGCCGGCCCCAAGGAAAAGGGCACGCTGTTCGATGCGCTGCGCGCGATCAGCAACGACGGCGTGGTGATGACGCCCGAGGGGATGGAGATCGAGCTGCTGGAAAGCAAGCTGACCGGCACGATCTCGACGCAGGAATCGCTGTGCAACTTCATGGATGACTGGATCGCCGAGGTGCTGCTCGGCCAGGAGCCGCGCGCGGGTGGTGGCGGTGCGCTGGCGGCGGCGAGCAAGGAACGCACGGCGGTGCGGCTCGACCTGGTGCAGGCGGACAGCGATCTGCTGAGCGACACGCTCAACAACACGCTGGTGCGCTGGATCTGCGAGTTCAACGGGCTGGCGCCATGCCTGGTGTATCGCGTGATCGCCGAAGAGGAAGACCTGAAGGCGAGCAGCGAGACGGACAAGAACGTTTCCGAGATGGGCTTCGAGCTCAACCTGGACGCGGTGCGGGCGAAGTATGGAGAGGGGTGGGAGAAGAAGGCGCCGCCGCAGGCCCCGCCTCAGCCCGTGGCGCCAGGGCAGCCCCCCGGCGCCGCCGTTCCCGTTGCCGACAACGCGAAACCAGGTGACGCGCAACCGGAAGGCGCGACGGCGAGCTTTGCCGAAGCCGCCCAGGCCGACGGCCAGAAGGCGATCGACGACGCGATCGCGGCGATTCCCGATGCCGAGCTGCAGGCGGCCATGGCCGGCCTGATGGAGCCGCTGCTCGCCGCGATCGACGCGGCCGACAGCTTCGAGGAAGCCCTGGCAGCAGCAGAGGCGGCTTACCCGCAGATGAACACCGCAAAGCTGCAGTCGCTGCTGGCGCGGGCGATGTTCGGGGCGGAAGCGTTTGGGCGGCAGGAAGCCGCGTAGCACGACGTAAGCGACGAGGACAAGCGATGGGCATGGATACCTACCTGCGGGGCCTCAACCTGGATGCGTTGCGTGCCGCACGCGAGCGGGCCGATGAGCTGATCAAGGTGCGCGAAGCGGAAGCGCGACTCGGGGTGTGGGTGGTGGAAGGCCATCTACTGACCTTGCGGCGATTCGCCGAAGCCGACTACCTGAAGGCAGCAGAGGCCGTGCTCGAGGAGGCTCGGACGCTTGCGCAAATCGAGCCGAAGCCGTTCCGCCGCACGCTTTCGCTATCGTACAAGCTCGTTCCGGCGTCGGAATGCACCGGCCTCGACGCATGAGCAGCAAGCGCGCCATCCGCCGTAGATCCTGCAGCCGCAAGATCCGGCACGACACCGAAGCCGCCGCCCGTGAGCACATTGGGCAACTGCACCAGCGCAAGGGCTGGCAGGGCTACATGAACGCCTATCGCTGCAGCTTCTGCGGCGGCTGGCACGTGGGCCACGGGGGCCGCCCATGAGTCCGCTGCGCGCCCGGCTCGACCTGGAGCCGGCGGATGCCATCCGCTTCTTCGAGGCCAAGGGAGAGCAGCTCGCGTGGGACTACACCGATGTGTGGCGCGAGGCGAACGTGCATGCCTTCACGGTGGCCAAGGCCACGTCGCTGGAGGTGCTGCGAACGATCCGCGCCGAGGTCTCGAAGGCGATCGGGACGGGCCGGACGTTCCAGGACTTCAAGCGCACGCTGCAGCCGCGGCTTCAGGATCTGGGCTGGTGGGGCGCCAAAGATGTGCTGGACGCAGACACCGGCGAGCTCACCCGCACGCAGCTCGGCAGCGTGCGCCGCCTGCGCACGATCTACCAGACCAACGTGCAGACGGCCTACATGGCCGGGCGCTTCAAGCGCTACACAGCGAATGCCGCCGACCGCCCCTTCTGGCGCTACGTGGCGATCATGGACGGCCGCACCCGCCCGGCGCATGCCGCCCTCAACGGAAAGGTGTGGCGCCACGACGACCCGATCTGGGGGGTGATCTGGCCGCCGAACGGCTGGGGCTGCCGCTGCCGCGTGGATGCGCTCACCAGGTCGGAATTCGACGGTCTCGGCATGCCACTCGAGGACGGCCGCGACGCGATCGTCGAGACGCAGGTGGTGCTGAACAAGGTCGGCGACACGGCGACGGTGCAAGGCGTGCGCTACCGCGACGCCAACGGGAAGGAGATGGTGTTTCGGCCCGATCCAGGGTGGGACTACAACCCGGGCGCGGAATGGTCGCGGTTCGATCCGGCCGGGTTCAAGGGCGAGGCGGTGGAGGTGCCGTCGATCACGCCGCGGCCTGCTGCAGGGGTGATCAAGTCGATTGCGGGGCAACAGAGCTGGGACGATCTCGGCCGGCCGGACGTTCGTGCGCCTGGCGTTCCCCGTCAGGCAGACCCGGGCCTTCTACAGCAGATAGACACGACTGATGGCGCGGTCGATCTTATGACGAGGGTGCTGGTGCCGGACGGCAAGCTCAACGTCGTGCAGACGCCTATCGAACAGGTCGCGATCCGTCCTGAGCTGATCCCGCATACCGTCGATAAGCGGGCGGACGGGCGCGAGCGCTACGCAAACTACGTACTGGCGACGCTGGAGAACCCTTTCGAGGTCTGGCTGACCGCGTACGACGATGGCAGCTACCGGAAACGCTACATCGGACTGTTCGCCGCGGAGCGGGATCTGCTCGTGGTTGTGCGGGAGAACCGGGATGGCTCGCTGATGTGGGAACTCTACAACCTGATGCAGCGCGACGGCCGCGGGATCAACAAGCTGCGCGAAGGCGTGCTGCTGTACGCGCAAGAATAGGCAGAGGGGGTATGAGCGCGGCTTCTCAACACTTCGGCTTTGAGCGGCTGCCTAAGAGTAGCTATCGCCGGTCGCTGGGGCACGTCCCTACCGGTTTCGCACCGCGCTCACAGCCAAAGGATAGGCCATGATCGAGATCGAAATCAATTCGCGCGACGTTCAGGCGCGGATCGAGGCTGTCGCGTCCAAGCTCGAGGACATGCGCCCTCTGTTCCAACGCATTGCCGGTGTGCTCGAGCACGAAACCGAGGCGAACTTCGCCGCCCAGGGGCGGCCGCATTGGGTTCCGCTCGCTAAGGCGACCATCGCCGCAAGGATGAAGCGCAATAAGGGCAGCAGCGTGCTGAAGATCCTGCAGGACAGCGGCTCGCTCGCGGCCAGTATCAGCTCCGACTACGGAGCAGACTTCGCTGTTGTCGGGTCGAACAAGGCGTACGCAGCGATCCACCAATTCGGCGGGACGATCGATCGGGCGCCGTATTCGACGCGCGTGCGCCTGCGCACCGATCGGAAGGGCAACCTGATCCGCCAGGGCGATGAGGGAAGCGCCAAAGGGCGGGCCGTCTTTGCTCGCGAAAATGGCGCAAAGGCCCACAAGCAATTCCGCGAAACGTGGCATACCGTCGACGCCTACCAGGTCACGATCCCATCGCGCCCCTACCTTCCCTTCACCGGCACATCCGCCGGCGCAACCCTACAGCCTGAAGCCGCTCAATCGGTCCTCGACGCGATCTCGAGCATGCTCTCCGACGCGCTGAAGTGAGTCGCCGACGCTCTTTCGCATTGCGCAAGCGATTTGCGCGCCGGCCTCCGATAAATCCCGCCTGATTCCGCTACGTCCCGGATTTATCTCACCGCCGCCCCTTCGAATATCTCACTCGTTCTTACCTCGCCGCGGCGTTCACCACACATCTGCAAGCGGGGGCGTGTGGCGGTCCGCCTGCCAGCCTCCACCCAGCGCCTTGTAGAGCGCGACC
>JAFEEP010000528.1 GCA_018241045.1 Pseudomonadota bacterium
AAGGACTGGCGTCGCGTCGCCACCCGCTACGATCGATGCCCGACCGTCTTCCTGTCCGCCATCGCCCTCGCCGCTACCGTGCTCTTCTGGCTATGAGTCCTGAGCCTAAGGCCCCATCCCTAGCCTAGTAAGGACTCATCGCCCTCGAAACTCGCGATATTGGAATTTTCGTCATAACTGATAGTTATGACAACGAATGGCCAGACATACTAAAATAAAGCCAGTCGAGGATGTCAGCGTCGGAGAGGCCGAAGCTTCCCAGCGACTGCTCACCCAGCGCCTTCGGCGAGCCAATCTCGACCTGCTTCCCATGCTGTCGGCCCTCCTGCGCACGCGAAGCGTCACCGCGAGCGCTAGGGAGCTTGGCGTCAGTCAGCCCGCCGTCAGCAAGGCGCTTCGGCAACTTCGGGAAATGTTCGGCGACGACCTGATCACCTCCCGGGGACGCGAGGCCAGGCTGACTGAGCGCGGCAGCGCGCTTCTAGGTCCACTGGGCGAGATTCTTCTGGACCTGCAGTCGTTGCTTGAGACGCCAGGCGCCTTCGATCCGGCGATTGAGCGCCTTCGGGTCGCGATCATGACGGCAGACTATGTCAGCGTACTTCTTGCGCCCCCGTTGGCGCGCCTTTGCGCGCAAGAGGCGCCGCACGTCGATCTATTGTTCCTGGAACCGGGCGCCGTCGATCGTCGAGACCAGAACCAAGCCGACTTCTTCATCGTGCCGCGCACGGTCGGACGTACTCTTGGCCGGAACATGGGGCGCATGGCGCTCTGGCGCGACGAGATGACCTGCATCGCTTCGCGTCGCGATCAGCGGTGGGGAGACATCATCTCGCCCGCCGAATTTCGAGGCGCTCGGCAGGTCGTCTACCAGGTTGGCGAGCGAAGCGCCCTGGCCCGGGCAGGGCTGATCCAGCCCACCTCTGTTCTGGAGGTGTCGCCAGTTTGCGAAGTCCCGAATTTCCTCGTCATCGGGGCGATCGTTGAGGAAGCAGAGTGTCTGGCCCTGGTGCCCCGCAAACTCGCCCAGGAACTTGCCCGCTCGCGCGACATACGCCTCCTGGAGATCGACTATCCCAACCGTCGGCTGGATATCGATGCGTTCTGGACGCCTGCCGCTGCGTCCAAGCGCGGCCACGACTGGTTCAAGGCCTTGCTCAGCCGCGCCGCATCCGAACTCAGGTAGAGACCCGCCACCAAAGGAACGGCCCGGATCTTAAAGATCCAGGCCGTTTGGAGGCTCTCGGCTCAGAAGCCGCTAGCTCGGCGTGAAGGCGGGGAAGTACTGGCCGTCCTTCGCAGCCTGGAGCACGACCTTGACGGGCAGTCCAATGCGCAAGGCCGCCGGATCTGCATCCAGGATATGGGTCAGAACGGTCGGCCCCTCGGCGAGCTTCACGTAGGCGATCACGTTCGTGCCCGGCGCAGGCTCGCCATTGCAGTAGGAGTAGATCTCGCCGCGGCCTGACGCCGCCTCCCAGGTCACATCGAAGGAGAAGCAGAACGGACAGAAGGCGCGCGGATACCAGTGCGCCTTCCCGCAATCGCCGCAGGTCGGGACCATGAAGCGACCCTCTGCGGCGGCCGCGGAGAAGGCCATAGCCTCGGGATGGTTCTGTTGCAGAGCCTGATCGACTTGCATGTACCTACTCTCGTTCCAGGATAACGGTTGCGCTGCCGTGGCGACTGCCAAGCCAGCCTCCGGTGCCGTGAGCCAAGGCAAGCTTGCAGTCCTTCACCTGGACTGCCGGATGAGCTTCGCCGCGCAGCTGCCGAACCGCTTCAATGACCTTTGTCATCCCCCCGCGATTGGCCGGGTGATTGTTGCAGAGCCCGCCGCCGTCAGTGTTCACCGGCAGGCGGCCGATGCCAGAGATCAGCTGGCCGTCGGCGACGAAGCGGCCGCCCTGGCCCTTCTCGCAGAAGCCCAGGTCCTCTAGCTGCATAAGGACGGTGATAGTGAAGCTGTCATAGATCGAGGCGTACTGAATATCCGCCGGGGTCACGCCAGCATCGGCGAAGGCGGCAGGTCCAGAGAACGCCGCTCCCGAATAGGTCAAATCCACGGCCCCGCCGTCCTGGCCCTTCAGCGCCTCGCCCGCGCCCCTCACCTTCACCAGCGGCCGGCCAAGGTTCATGGCGATCTCCGGGCGCGTGACGATCAGTGCGCCCCCGCCGTCAGAGACGACGCAGCAGTCGAGCCGATGCAGCGGATCCGAGATCAGCGGCGACTGCAGGACATCCTCGACGGTGACCACCTTCTGAAGCATGGCGTGAGGATTGTGCTGCGCGTGGTGGGAAGCGGCGACCTTGATCCAGGCCAGCTGTTCGCTGGTGGTGCCGAACTCATGCATGTGTCGGCGCGCGCAGAGCGCATAGAGATCCACAAGGCGCGCATTGACCGGCGGCTCCCAGGGACGCGTCGGATGAGACGGCGGACCGCCAAAGCCACTGATCGCTTCGGTCCGGGGTCGACCCGCCAGGGTGATCAGCGCGACATTACACTTGCCCGCTGCAATGGCCTGGGCCGCGTGCCCGACCAGGGAGATGTAGCTGGACCCGCCGATGTCGCTGGAATCGATGTGACGGGGCTTCAGCCCCAGATAGTCGACCATCGCCAGCAGTCCGCCTGGAGCGTCGCCGCCACAGAAGAAACCATCAACGTCGTCACGGCTGAGCCCTGCGTCCGCCAGCGCGCCGGCGGCGCACTCGGCATGGAGCCGTCCGACTGAAATGTCAGTCGCCTTTCGGGTCGGATGTTCGAAGGCGCCTGCGATATACGCCATCCCTACGCTCATCATTGCTGTCCTGTTCACACCGGTCGATTGCAGCGATCGGAGGAGCCGGCAGAGGGCAGCCATCCAGAACGCACTTGAAGACGCGCCCGTTTGGAACCTTGGAACGGAGTTCGAAAAGAGAGCGGATGAAGAAATCTGCGTGCAGTCGTCAGCGGTGCGATACCCGCCGCCTCAGAGGAGCCGGGGCCGCCAGACAAAAAGACGCGGGGCCCCTAGGGACCCCGCGCGGAAGACTGGATAGCTGACTTTGCCCTAGAGGGTCGCCAAGGCGTTGCGCCCCCAGCGTCCCTCAGGGCTGCTGGGCGCTAGGCACGGGCTGGGATGATCACCTTCATGGACTCGTAGCCCTTCACGAAGCTCGAGTAGGTCCGGATGGGTTCTTCGACGACCTTGATCTCCGGGAAGCGCTTGAGGATCTCTTCCCAGATGATCTGGAGCTGCAGCTCGGCCAGGCGGTTGCCGACGCAGCGGTGGATGCCAAAGCCGAAGGAAAGATGGTTCCGCGGACGGGCGCGGTCGATGATGTAGTCGTTCGGCCGCTCGATGACCTCGTCGTCGCGGTTGCCCGAGACGTACCACATGACCACCTTGTCGCCCTTTTTGATGGTCTTGCCGCCCAGTTCGTAGTCCTGGGTGGCGATGCGGCGCATGTGGGCCAGCGGCGTCTGCCAGCGGATGGTCTCGGAGACCATCGAGGGGATCAGCGACGGGTTCTCGCGCAGCTTCTTGTACTGGTCGGGGTTCTGGTTCAGCGCCAGGACCGAGCCGGTGATGGTGTTGCGGGTGGTGTCGTTGCCGCCGACGGTCAGCAGCACGATGTTCCCGAAGTACTCGCGCGGTTCCATGTTCCGGGTTTCCGGACCATGCGCCAGCATCGAGATCAGGTCGCCCCCGGGCGGGGCGTTGACTCGCTGGTTCCACAGCCCAGTGAAATAGGCGTGGTACTCGATGAAGATCTGCATCTTCTGTTCGATGGTGTCGACCAGCGGGCTCTTGCCGGGCACCGCGGTCACCACGTCCGACCAGTAGGTCAGCTTGCGGCGGTCTTCCTGCGGCATGTCGAACAGGGTGGCCAGGGTCATGGCCGTCAGTTCCATCGAGACCTTGTCGACCCAGTCGAACTCCTGGCCGATCGGCAGGCCGTCGAGGATCTTGGCGGCGCGCTCGCGGATCAGCGGGCCAAGGATCGCCAGGTTAGCCGGCGCCACCGCCGGGCTCACGGTCTTGCGCTGAACATCGTGCTTAGGCGGGTCCATGGCGATGAACATGGGCAGAGGCCCTTCTTCGCCTTCCTGGCTGGCGATGGTGATGCCGCCTTCCGAGGAGAACACCTCATGGTTCGTATCGACCGCCATGATGTCGTTGTATTTGGTGATCGACCAGTACGGGCCGTATTCGCTCTCGGCCGTATAGTGAACCGGGTCTTCCTTGCGCAGGCGCTCAAGAATGGGCCAGTGCGCGTCAGTCCGGAACAGGGCCGGATCGCCCGGATTCAACTGATCCAGCGGCAGGGCGTAGGCCTGCGCACGCGCCTCGGCGGCCAGGTCGATATTTCCGTCGCTCATGTCTCTATTCCTTCCCTTTGCGCTCTGAGGCGCAATCAGGTGCGCGAGCAGGCGCATGTCCAATCCGGACTGATCCAATAATTGTGGCGCTGGCTTATGAAACGGAACCACGTGATCCCGCCAGTTCGCCACTATCAGCTGATTGGATGCACATCGGACGCTTCAGCGTCAATGTTCGAATCTCGTTCGACGTTCGAACATTGTTCGAACGCTGCGTAAGCTTGTGAATACGAGTCCGTGGCGCGACTTTATGACTTCACCGCAGGACGCCTTACTTACACCCTCCAATTGATCTGAGGCTTGAGGACCCGCTCAAGCGACATCGGATGCTCTAGTAAGTCAGGCTGTGGAGTTGGGCGGCGAAGTCACCGCAATGCGCCGATGATTCGAACCTCGCGAGCGGTTGGGTCAGCGCGACGCCAACCGCCCCTCAACAATTGTGACGGCGCCGCAGGAAATTCCTCAAGCTTTTCAGAGCCTCCGAGCTAGGCCGAATTGCACTGCACATTGGGGCTTTTCGAACCTCGTTCGAGGAAGGCTTTTGCCGGCCGCCGGCGCCGGAGTGCGCCTGGGAGGGAGTTCAATTATGTCGAGTTACGCCCAGCCGTCGGGCCTTAGATCTTCACGCAAGTGGCTGCTGAACACGTTGCTGGCGACCGCTTCGGTCAGCGCGGTGGCCGCCATCGCGCCGCACGCCAACGCTCAGGAGGCGGCCGGCTCGTCCGACGCCACCATGATCGAAGAACTGGTCGTGACCGCGGAAAACCGCGAACAAAGCCTGCAGGACGTTCCGTCCGCAGTTTCGGCCTAACCAGC
>JAFEEP010000529.1 GCA_018241045.1 Pseudomonadota bacterium
AACGCCGGGTAGCAACTCAGGGCCGTGATCAGCGCCGCCCAGGCATACATCCGGGGGCGGCCCCAGCGGTCAGACATGTAGCCCCAGATCGGGATGAACACGGTGAGGACGGCCGCACCGATCATGACGCCGATCAGGGACTGCTCACGCGGCAGTTGCAGGTTCTTCGTCAGGTAGCTGATCGAGAAGACGCTGAAGATGTTGAAGAACACCCCGTCAATGTGGCGCGCGCCCAAGCCGAGGAGCACATTGCCAGGAAAGCGCTTCATCATGTCGAAGAATGGCACCTTCACCTCGCGGTGCGCGGACTTGATGGCGGCAAACGCGGGTGTCTCCATGACGCGCAGGCGAATCCACAGCCCGAAGAGGACGAGGCCGAAGGAAAGGATGAAGCCGAGGCGCCATCCCCATGCCATGAACTGCTCGTCCGTTAGGATTGCCGACATCCCGGCGACGTAGGCGGCCGACATCAAGACCCCGAGCGAGAGCCCGATCTGCGGCAGGCTCGCATAGAAGCCTCGCTTCTCCTTGGGTGCGTACTCGTACGCCATCAGGATGGCGCCGCCCCATTCGCCGCCCAGTCCGATGCCTTGAACCACCCGCGCGATGATGAGCAATGCCGGGGCCCAATACCCGATCTGGTCATAGGTCGGAATGACGCCGATCGCGAACGTCGAAACGCCCATGATCATGAGCGTCATCACGAGCATGCTCTTGCGGCCGATACGGTCGCCGAAGTGGCCGAAGATCACGCCGCCCAGCGGACGGGCCAGGAAGCCGACGGCGAAGGTGGCGTAGGCGAGCAGCGTATTGACCGTCGGGTCCCCGGGGGGAAAGTAGAGCTTGTTCAGGACGATGCTTGCGACCACCCCGTAGAGGAAAAAGTCGTACCACTCGATGGTGGCTCCGATGACGCTGGCCGTCACCACGCGTCGCAATGTCTTCTTATCCGGTTCCATGGTTTGTCTCCTTTGGATTGATAAACGGAAGGTCCAGGAGGTCAGTCCGTCTGACCTCGATCGGGGGGTATTCAGGCTTGAGCGTCCGCGAGCAACATGTCGGCCGCCTTCTCGGCGATCATCACGACGGGAACGTTGGTGTTGCCGGAGACGAGCGTCGGCATCACCGAACAGTCGATGACCCGCAAGCCGGCGATTCCATGCACGCGCAGCCGCTCGTCGACCACGGCGCTCGGATCGTTTTCGGAGCCCATCTTGGCCGTGCCTGACGGGTGGAAGATGGTGGTGCCGTACTGCTTGCAGAATTGCAGCACCTCATCGTCCGACTGGATGTCAGCGCCGGGGCGGAATTCCCGCTTCATCAACGACGCCATGGGGCCGGCGCTCGCGACCTTGCGCGCGAACTTCACGGCTTCGACGGTGGTGCGCTTGTCCAGCTCCGTGTCCAGGTAGTTGAAGAGAATCGATGGCGCATCGCGGGTATCGCGGGAGTTGATCCGGACATGACCGCGGGACTCGGGGCGCAACTGGCACACCGAGTAGGTGCAGCCCGGAAAGTCGTGGGGCTTGCCCGCGGCGTGATCCGCGGACAGCGTGCCAAAGTGGAACTGGACGTCTGGCGTTTCGCTCTCCGGCAAGACCCGGCAGAACATGCCGGCCATGTTGATGCCGACGGCCAGCGGGCCCGATCGTTTGAGGATCCAGCGCAGACCCATGCCGACTTGCCCGGTGATCGAGCGCAGCGCATCGTTCGTGGTGATGGGCTTGCTGACCTCGTACATGAGGCGGACCTGCAGATGGTCCTGGAGGTTTTCCCCGACGCCTGGCAAGTTCGCGATCAGGGGGATTCCGAGTGCCTGCAGGTGCTCGGCACGCCCGAGGCCGGATACCTGCATCAACTGGGGCGACTGGAAGGCCCCCGCACTGAGGAGCACCTCACGCCGTGCCCTCACCACCTGCGTCCGACCGCCTTGCTGGTATTCGACACCCACCGCTCGCGTGCCTTCGAAGACGATCCGCGTGGCGTGCGCCTCGACCTCGACGCTCAAGCCCGAGCGCGCGCGCGCCGGCTTCAGATAGGCCGTGGCGGTGGAGCAGCGATAGCCCTGGCGAGTCGTGAGCTGGTAATAGCCGACGCCTTCCTGGGGGCCGCTGTTGAAGTCGTCGACCTTGGGGACACCGACCGCCTCTCCGGCAGAGATGAAGGCGTCGACCAGTTCGTTGTCGCCGGGAACCGTCGTGGCCCACAAGGGTCCGTGCGTTCCCCGGGTCGGCCCCGATCCGAGGTCGTTGTGTTCCAGCTTTCGAAAATAGGGCAGGCAACGGTCCCAGGACCAAGTCGCGTTTCCGAGGTCGGCCCATTCGTCGTAGTCGCGCTGCTGGCCGCGCACGTACATGAGTCCATTGATCGAGCTGGAGCCGCCCAGAACCCGGCCTCGAGGCTGATAGACGCTGCGCCCATCGAGGTTCGGCTCGGGCTCGCTCTTGAAGCCCCAGTTGTACTTATCGTTGAACATCGTCTTCGCATACCCGATCGGAATGTGGATCCATGGGTAGCTGTCGCGCGGACCGGACTCGAGCAGCTTCACAGTGTGCTTGCCGCCTTCCGTCAGTCGGTTCGCC
>JAFEEP010000052.1 GCA_018241045.1 Pseudomonadota bacterium
CCTCGCGTCCAGGGTTGCGCGGGTGATGCTCCCAGCGTCCCTTCGGCGATCCTCCCCTTTCATCCAAGGTCATCGGGCGCATCGCCCTCGCCTGGACTACTGATGGGGACCGCTCCTCCATCGGTTCTTCCAGGCTAGCGGAAGGGCTCGGCGGGATGCAAGCGGGCGTCAGGCGTCGGACCTTTATGCAAGAGACGGAGACTGTCTCATGCGGCGCGGAGTGCATGGCGGCTCGAAGGCTGACGCCCGAAGCCCGCCTCACCGCATCAGCTCTTTGAGCAGCGCCTCGCCCTTGGGCCAGGGGCCGAAGCCGCTCGCGGCGTTGAGGTGGCCGCCGCGCTCCAGCAAGGTGAAGCGGGCGCGCCAGGAGTCGGCGAAGGCCCGGGCGCGATCCGAGTCGAGAAAGGGATCGTCCGCCGCGACGACCACCTGGGCCGGGAAGGGCAGGACGCCGCGGGGGATGGGCGCGAAGTCGTTCAACTCCTCCGGCGCCTCGGCGCGCTCCACATCGCTCGGCGCGACGAGCAGCGCGCCATGGACGGGCCGTTGATGGGTGAAGGCCCAATGGACGATGGCGAGGCAGCCCACGGAATGCCCGACCAGCACCGGCGGCGCGCCGTCGAAGCGCAGATGAAGCGCGAGCGCGTCATCGAGCGCCTCGACCCATTCGTGACGGCGCGGGAAGTCCCAGTTGGGCATCTCCACCCGCCGCGCGTCCGGCACTTGGGCCTCCCACAGGCTCTGCCAATGGCCGGGGCCGGAGTTCTTCCAGCCGGGCACGAGGAAGACGGGACGGTTCATGGAGGGAA
Source organism: Pseudomonadota bacterium (assembly GCA_018241045.1). Classification (GTDB taxonomy): domain Bacteria; phylum Pseudomonadota; class Alphaproteobacteria; order Sphingomonadales; family Sphingomonadaceae; genus Novosphingobium. The sequence continues at coordinate 810 of JAFEEP010000052.1, forward strand.
AGCTTTCAACCAGGCCTCGTCGCGGATGGGGATGCCCAGCTCCTCGGCCTTCGCGAGTTTAGAACCGGCCTTCTCTCCTGCGAGCAGCAGCGTCGTCTTCTTGGAGACGGAGCCGCTCACCTTCGCGCCGAGGCGCTGGAGCAAGGCCTCGGCCTCTTCGCGGGAAAGCGAGGGCAGGGTGCCGGTCACGACCGCGATCTCGCCGCTCAATGGCAGGCTTCCGCGCTCCAGGGGCGCGGGCGCTTCGGGCGCGACGCCCATGGCCGCGAGTTCGGCGGGCAGCGAAGCATGCAGGGCCGCGAAGGCGCGCAGAGCGGCGGCGACCTTCGGCCCCACCTCGTCCACCGCCTGGAGCGCGTCGTCGTCGGCCGCCCAGAGCGCGTCGAGCGCGGGGAAGGCAGAGGCCAGCAATTCCGCCGTGCGCGCGCCGACCATGGGGATGCCGAGGGCGTGAATCCACCGCGCCAGAGGTTGGGTCCGCGCCTTCGCCAGCTCGTCGAGCGCATTCCGCGCGCTCTTTTCGGCCATGCGGTCGAGTCCGGCGAGGAAGGCGAGGCTGTTGCGCGGGTCGTCGAGCAGCTTGAAGAGTTCCCAGGGATGCTTGAAGCGGTTGGAGGCGACCAGTTGCTCCACGAGTGCTTCGCCGACGCCTTCGATGTCCAGCGCGCTCCGTGACGCGAAGTGGAGGAAGCGAGCCGTGAGCTTGGCGGGGCATTCGGGGTTGAGGCAGCGGATGGCCACTTCGGCGTCGTCGTCCTTGCCCACCGGGCCGCCGCAGACGGGACAGGCGGTCGGCAGGGTGGGAGGCGGGAGATTCCGCTCGGCCTCGCGGGGGACGAGCGCGACGACTTTCGGGATCACATCGCCGCCCTTTTCGATGAAGACGCGATGGCCCACGGCGACGCCGAGGCGGGCCAACTCGTCGGCGTTGTGCAGCGTCGCGCGGCGCACGGTGGAGCCCGCCACTTCGACGGCTTCGAGTTCCGCGACGGGCGTGAGCTTGCCCGTGCGGCCCACCTGCCAGGTGATGCCAAGCACCGTCGTCGTCGCTTGCGTCGCCGGGAATTTGAACGCGATGGCCCAGCGCGGCGCGCGGTCGGTGAAGCCGAGCTTCGCCTGGAGCGCCGCATCCTTCACTTTGACGACGACGCCGTCAATATCGAAGCCGAGCGCGGCGCGGCGCTCGCCCACCTGTTGGATGAAGGCGAGCACCGCGTCGAGGTCGCCTTCGACGCGCAGCGGCATGGGTGTGAAGCCGTAGGTTTCGAGGCGTTTCATGCCCGCCGCGTGATCCGTCTCGCCGATCACCTGCCAGGGCAGGAAGGCGAGGCGGCGGCGGGCGACTTCCTGCGAGTCCAACAGCTTCAGCGAACCGCTCGCGGTGTTGCGCGGGTTGGCGTAGCGGGGCTCGCCCTTCGCGTCGCGCTCGCGGTTGAGTTCCTCCCAGCGTTTGCGGGAGAGGAAGACCTCGCCGCGCACCATCAGGCTCGCAGGCGTGTCCTTGGGCAGGAGTAGCGGAATGTCGGGGATGGCGCGGGCGTTTTCCGTCACCGTCTCACCCGTCTCGCCATCGCCGCGGGTGATGGCGCGGACGAGCGCGCGGTCTTCGTAGATCAGCGAAAGCGACAGGCCGTCCACCTTCAGCTCGGCCACATAGTCCACGGGCAGGAGCGTACCAAGCCCCTTCTGGACCTTCGCGTCCCACTCGCGGACTTCGCCCTCGGAATAGGCGTTGTCGAGGCTGTACATCGGCGGCTCGTGGCGGCCGGGCGCGAAGGCCTCCACCGGCGGCGCGCCCACGCGGCGGGTGGGGCTGTTGGGATCGGCGAGATCGGGATGGGCCGCTTCGAGCTCGCGCAGCTCGCGCTCCAGCGTGTCGTACTCGGCGTCGGAGAGCGTCGGCTGGTCGAGCACATAGTAGCGGTAGCGGTGCTGGCGCACCTGCGTCGCTAGATCGCGGAGGCGGGAGCGGATGTCCATCACCGGATTCTCGCGCGGTGGAGGGCGCCCATCACCACCCCCAGCGCGAGGAAGACGCTGAGGGTGGAGCTGCCGCCATAGCTGAAGAAAGGCAGGGCGATGCCCTTGTTGGGCAGAGCGCCCGCCACCATGCCCACATTGACGAGGATGTGCATGGCGAAGATCCCGGCGGCGCCAGTGCAGTAGTAGGACTCCGCGAGGGTCTTGGCGGCCCGCGCGCCTTCCAGCAGGCGCATCAGCAGCGCGCCGTAGAGGCCGAGGGCGATGAGCACGCCGAGGAAGCCGCGTTCCTCCGCCCACACGGCGAAGACGAAGTCCGTCGTCTTCACCGGCAGGTAATTGAGCTGGGTCTGGCTTCCGCCGGTGAAGCCCTTGCCGACGAGACCGCCCGCGCCGATGGCGATGCGGCTCTGGGTGATTTGGTAGCCCTTGCCTTGAGGATCGCTTTCGGGGTCGAGGAAGATGCGGACGCGATCCTTTTGGTAGGGGCGCAGCACCTTCTTCCACGCGACGACGCCCACGATGGGCAGCAGCACGAGCATGAGCGCGAGGGTGCGCTTGCGCAGGCCCTTCATGAGCGGGATCAGGAGCAGGATGGGCGTGAAGCTGAGGGCCATGCCCAGGTCCGGCTGCTTCAGCACGAGCAGCATGGGGAAGACGACGATGGCCGCCGCGCCGAGCAGGTCTCTTCCCTCCACGCGATCCATGGGCCGCGTGCCGAGGCGATGGGCGACGAAGAGCAGCGTCACCCACTTCATCAGTTCCGAGGGCTGGAAGGTCTGGCCGCCGATGGCGAGCCAGCGCTTGGCGCCGCCGATGCGGTGGCCGATGAGCAGCACCGCCACGAGGCTGAGGATGCCGACGGAATAGATGAGCAGGCTTTTCCGGAAGAGGCGCGTCGGGTCCACGCTCGCCATGGCGGCCATGGCAAGGAGGCCGACGGCGTTCCAGGCGCTCTGCTTCATCCAGAGGTTCGCCTGGCTGGTGCCCCGGCCCGCGGAGTAGAGCGTCAGCG
>JAFEEP010000530.1 GCA_018241045.1 Pseudomonadota bacterium
TCACAAGCTTGCCGACCCACAAGGCCAGCAACACCTCGGCAACGGGCAGGCGCGAGATGGCCGCAAACATCAAGGCCGGTGTCAGCGGCAGCGGCAACGAGGCGATCACGAGCAGGGACACGACACCGTACCGGGCAAGCCAACGCGTGGCATCGGCCCAGGCCGTCGAACGAACGACGTCGGGGTAGGCTGCAAACACGCGTGCCCACCCGAGGTGGTGGAACACGAGGTAGAGCACTGCAGCGCCCAGGGCGGCGCCCAGGCTCGAGCAAAGTGCGATCGACCGCCAGCGTGTTGGGGCCATGAGCACCGCGGCAACCAGCAGGGACGCAAACGGCACACTCATCGACAAGGTCGTGGCAACGGCGACTGCGGCGACCAGCAGCGGGAAGGCGGGCCGATCGGCTCCACGGGTCAAGGCCGACACGAAATGGGTCTCGAGCGCGCGCATGGTCCCGCTTTATTGCTTGCGTGTGACCGGCCTCTGGCCGAGTTCAACCGTCACCGCGATCGGTTCGCTGCCGCGCAGGAGCTTGAACTGCGCGCGCGTACCGGGCACCAGCGCCGCCGTCTCGCCGACCAGGGCCGCGGTGTCGATCACCTCCTTGCCATTGATCGCCAGCACGGTGTCACCGGTGCGCAGGCCTGCCTTGTCCGCCGGTCCTCCCCGCTGCACCGCGACCAGTGCTGCGCCGGCGAGTGCCCCTGTCGTCTCGTGGATCACGTCGCGCGCACTGACCCCGAGCCAGCCGCGGCTGACTCGTCCCGTGGAAATGATTTGCTCCAGTACCTGCCGAGCCAGGCTGACGGGGATCGCGAAGCCGATCCCCTGCGAGCCGCCGCTGCGCGAGTAGATCGCCGTGTTGATGCCCACGAGATGGCCAGCGGTGTCTACCAGCGCGCCGCCGGAGTTGCCCGGATTGATGGCCGCATCGGTCTGGATGAAGTTCTCGAAGGTGTTGATGCCCAGCCGGTTGCGGCCGGTCGCGCTGACGATGCCCTGGGTCACCGTCTGGCCCACGCCGAAGGGGTCGCCGACGGCGAGCACGATGTCGCCGACCTGCACCGATGTCGGGTCGGCGAAGGTGATCGGCTGCAATCCCTTCTCCTCGACGCGCAACACGGCAAGATCTGACTCGGGATCGGTGCCCACGACACGCGCTTCCGCCACCTTCCCGCCGGGCAGCATCACGGCGATCTCGTCGGTGCCCACGACGACGTGGTTGTTCGTGAGGATGTAGCCCTGCGCAGCGACGACCACCCCGGAGCCCAGACTCGACTGCCCTTGTGCCGCATCGTCCTGGTCACCTGGGGGACGCAGCCAGCTCGGCAGTTGTCGTGGCGGCGCCTTGCGCGTGTAGATGTTGACGACGGAGGCCGAGGCCTTGGCAGCGGCGGCCCGGAAGCCCGCCTCGAGGCGCGACGCCACCGCCTTCGAGGAAGGCGCCGATGCCGGTGCTTCGACGGCTGGCGCCTCGCGCAGCGCGACGACGTCGTTCCGTGTTGGCGCGGCCGGTGCCGGGCCGAAGGCGCGCCAGGCGATCAGCAGGCCGGCGGCAATTGCGATCACCTGGGCCACGAGCAGCCACAGTCGCCGGAGGGCGGATGGCCGATCCGAGTTCATGTTGCGCTTCCCTCCATCAGTTGTTCCAGCGCGCGGGCCATCGCTTCAGCGACGTCGATGCCGTTCGAGGCGTGCGGCACCGTGTTGCAGGTGACGACCCGGGCGGCCCCGCTGGCCAGCAGCTCGTTGTAGGCATCTGGTGCGAACAAGGCGTGCACGCCGATGCAGACGGGCGCGGGCAAACCGACCTTGCGCACGTTGCCGACGGCCTGGATCATGGTGTGGGCGCTCGAGACGATGTCGTCCACGAGCACCGGCTGCCGGTCGAGCCAGGGCGTGACGTCCGGCAGGCTCACCTCCACATCTCGGTCGCTGTGGCGGATCTTCTGCAGCACGGTGAAGGGCGCGCCGGCGTCGGCCGCAACCTGCGTCACCCATTGCTCGCTTTCCGAATCAGGCCCGATCAGCAGCGGACGATCGACCTGCGCCTTGACCCATTGGGCGATCAGCGGCGCGGAATGCACGACCCGGCTCTGGATGCTGTAAATCTCGTCCAGCGAGTGGTAACGGTGCAGGTGCGGATCGACGGTGACCAGGGCGTCGAACGTGTCTGACAGCAGGCGCGCGTATGTCTTCGACGTGATGGCTTCGCCGGCGCGGAACCGGCGGTCCTGGCGCAGGTAGGCGAGATAGGGTGCGGCGAGTACGACGCGAGCCGCGCCCAGATCACGTGCGGCATCGGCTGCGAACAGCAGCGGCAGCGTCTTCTCATCTGGCTTCGCAAGGCTACAGGTGATAACGACCGTGCGCCCCGCCATGCTGGCGTCTAGGCGCACGAGCGACTCACCGTCGGGGAAGTGGTGCAACGCCAGCCCAGCTGACTCGGCCTGCAGCGCGAGGGCGAGCCGGTCGGCGAAACCTTCATCGCCTGGCAGATGAAAGACCAGCGGCTTCATGCTTCCTCCGAGATCTGGAAGATGGGCGGACGGGTGTCCACGAAGTGCCCGGCGTAGTCCAGCTCGCCGGCCGTCTGGGCATGCAGCGTGAACAGCGGTTGGCCGGCCTGGACCGGATCGCCGATGCGTGCGTGCACATCGACCCCGGCGGCTGGCGCCTTTGGCGCTCCAGCCAATTTGGCCGCGCGCGCGAGCACGCGGTTGTCAATGGCCGCAACCCGCCCGGCCACCGCTGCCGTGATGACCTGCCGATACGGCGTCACGGGCACCTCGCGCAGCCCTCCCTGCGCCTCGCAGATGGCCTGGAACTTGGCCCAGGCGCGGCCGTCGGCCAGCACCTCGGCGGCCAGCTGCAGGCCGCTTCCGTTGGGCGCAGCGCCGCCCAGCTCTAGGATGTCGCCAGCCAGTCGCAGGGCCCGCTGGCGCAGATCATCGGGGGCATCGGCCTGGCCGCGCAGCACCGCCAGTACGTCGCGTGCTTCCAGTGCCGGGCCGACACCCCGGCCGACGGGCTGCAACCCGTCGGTGATGCGCAGAGTGACCTGCAGGCCGATCGCGCGGCCGACTTCCACCA
>JAFEEP010000531.1 GCA_018241045.1 Pseudomonadota bacterium
CCGCGGTCGTGTCGTTCCTGGCCATGACCGCGGTCACCTGGTTCGCTCTGTTTCGGCCGACCGATCGCGGCCAGCTGATGCCCTCGAACCTGACCGCTGTGCTGCTGGTCTGCACGCTGGTTCCGGCCATGGCGATCGTCGTGCTGATCGGCCGCTACTTAGCGCTGCGGCGTTCGGAGGAGTTGGCCGGCGGCGGCGGGATGCACGTCCGCCTGGTGTTCTTCTTCTCGATGATTTCCGCCGTGCCGACGTTGCTGGTGGTGGTCTTCGCCTCGTTCCTGTTCCAGTCGGGCGTCGAGTTCTGGTTTTCCGACAGTTCGCGCGGCTTGCTGGAGAACGCCAACAAGCTGGCGCGCGGCTATTCCGAACAGATCCACCGCGACATGGAATACGAAAGCCTGGCCATGGCGGCGGACCTGCGCGACGAAATGAGCCGCACCCCGATGGTCAGCCGCGAGTTCCAGGAATATTACCTCTGGCAGGTTCTGCAGCGGAAGATGCAGGAATCGACCATCCTGCAGAAGGGCAGCGACGGAGCCCTGCACAAGACCGCCTTCACTCGGGGCGAGGCGCCGCTGACCGAGATTTCGGGCGATGCGATCCGCCAGCTCGATCGCGGCGAGGATGTGGTGATCAACACGACCGCCAATTCGGTTCAGGCGGTCACCCCGATCGAGCGGCGCACGGGAACCTATCTCTATACTTCGCGCAAGTCGGACCTGCTTTCCTCGAGTCAGGCGTCCAACATCGTGCGCGCCTATGACCAGTTGACCAGGCGGGCACGCGTCCAGCAGCTGCAGTTCAACATCATGCTGTTCATCGCCAGCCTGGCGCTGGTCGGGCTGTCGGTGTGGTTCGCGCTGCGTTTTGCCGACCGCCAGGTCAAGCCGCTGACCGATCTGGTCGATGCGGCACGACAGGTCGGTTCGGGCAATTTCACCATGCGGGTAGAGGGGCGCACCGGGGCCGACGAGATCGGTCTGCTCAACCGCGCCTTCAATCGCATGACTCAGCAGCTTGAGCGCCAGACCCAGGCGCTGGTCGGCGCCAACCAGCAGCTGGACGAGCGCCGCGCCTTCATCGAGGCGGTGCTCGATTCGGTCACCGCCGGGGTGATTTCGACCGATCACGACGGCGCGATCCTGCTGGTCAACGGCTCGGCGCAGAAGCTGTTGCTGGGCAAGGACGCAGAATCGCCGGTCGGACAGAAGCTTGCCGATATCGCGCCGCAGCTTGCCAGCCTGGCCGAAAGCGGACGGCAGGGTGGGGTAGTGCAATATGGACGGGGCAACGAATTGCTCACGCTCGCGGTCAAGTCGACCCGCGAGGCGAGCGGCTACGTCATCACGTTTGAGGATATCACCCGCCAGTTGCTCGATCAGCGCCAGGCCGCGTGGTCCGATGTCGCCCGGCGCATCGCGCACGAGATCAAGAACCCGCTGACTCCGATCCAGCTCGCCACCGAACGACTCAAGCGGCGCTATACCAAGCTGGTCACCGCCGATGCCGAACTGTTCGAGGAGTTGACCGGGACGATCATCCGCCAGGTTGGCAATCTGCGGCGCATGGTTGACGAGTTTTCCAGCTTCGCCCGCCTGCCCAAACCGGTGTTTCGCGGCGAGGATCCTGTCGATCTCGCCCGGCAGGCGCTGTTCCTGCAGGAAGTTGCGCGGCCCGACATCAATTTCTCATTCGCCGCCGCTTCCGACATCGGGATCATCGCCTGCGATCGCCACCAGTTCGGCCAGGCGATGACCAACGTGCTGAAGAACGCGGTGGAGGCGGTCGAGGCGCGCGAGAAGATTGCCGACACCGATTACCGGGGACGAATCGCCGTCACCTTGAGCGGGTCGACCGAGGATGTCGTGGTGACGATTGCCGACAACGGCATCGGCCTGCCACAAGACCGTGAACGCATCGTTGAACCATATGTGACCACGCGCGAGAAGGGCACCGGCCTTGGGCTCGCGATCGTCAACAAGATCGTCGAGGAGCATGGCGGCGAAATGAGCTTTGCCCCCGGCGAGATCGACGGGGCAATCGTTACCCTGCGTTTCGCGCGCGATCCGTTGTCCCACCAGACCAAGTCCGAAGCCGCCGAATGACCATCCCGAAGGAAATGCAATGGCCCTCGATATCCTGATCGTCGATGACGAACGCGACATTCGCGAACTCGTTGCCGGCGTGCTGAGCGACGAAGGCTATGAATGCCGCACCGCTGGTGACAGCACCACCGCGCTGGCGATGATCGACGAGCGCCGTCCCAGCCTGGTGCTGCTCGACGTTTGGCTCCATGGCAGCCCGATGGACGGGCTAGAGGTGCTCGACGCGATCAAGCAGCGCGAACCCGAGCTGCCGGTGATCATCTTCTCCGGCCACGGCAACATCGACACGGCGGTTTCGGCGATCGGTCGCGGGGCGATGGACTTCATCGAGAAACCGTTCGAAGCCGAGCGTCTGCTGCTGCTGGTCGCCCGCGCCACGGAGACCGAGCGCCTGCGCCGCGAAAATGCCCGGCTGCGCGAGGGCTTCGTCACCTCGGACGAATTCACGGGCAACAGCTCAGCGATCAACACCGTGCGCGCGACGTTGAAGCGCGTCGCCAATACCGGCAGCCGCCTGCTGATCAGCGGCCCGGCCGGGGCGGGCAAGGAAGTCGCCGCGCGGCTGCTGCATAGCTGGAGCCAGCGCGCGGGAAGTGCCTTCGTCACCGTCAATTCCGCGCGGATCACGCCCGAGCGGTTCGAGCAGGAACTGTTCGGGGAGGAGCAGGGCGGCAAGCTGGTCCGCGCCGGGTTGCTCGAAATGGCCGACGGCGGCACGCTCTACCTCGACGAGGTGGCCGATATGCCGCTGTCCACCCAGGCGCGGATCCTGCGGGTGCTGACCGAACAGGCCTTCGTCCGGGTCGGCGGGCACCGCCAGATCCGCGTCGACGTCCGCGTCGTCTCCTCGACCGCGCGCGACCTCGAACGCGAGATCGCCGAACGCAAGTTCCGCGAGGACCTGTTCTATCGGCTCAACGTGGTGCCGGTGGCGATCCCCTCGCTGGCGGAGCGGCGCGAGGACATTCCCGCGCTGGCCGACCATTTCTTCGCCCGCTTCGCCGCCGATCAGGGGGTCGCCCCGCCGGAGGTCGCGATCGAGGCGATGGCCGCGCTGCAAAGCTACGAATGGCCGGGCAACGTGCGGCAACTGCGCAACGTGGTCGAGCGCACGATTATCCTCACCCCGCGAGAAAGGCTCGACCGGATCGTCACCGAGATGCTCCCGGCCGAGGTGGTCAACGGCCGGATCGGCAACGACGCAGGGATGCCTGCCCTGATGGGCGTGCCCTTGCGCGAGGCGCGTGAGAACTTCGAGCGCGAGTATCTGCGGGTCCAGATTCGGCGGTTTTCCGGCAATATCTCGCGCACCGCATCCTTCATCGGGATGGAGCGATCGGCACTGCACCGCAAGCTCAAGCTGCTCGGCATGGTCGGCGGCAAGGAAGGCGAGGACAGCGAACTCGAAGAAGCCTGAGCCGCGCGCCTGCAACTTGGCGTTTACGCGGACGTCCGGAAACGATACAAGCCCGATCTATTGAGTCCCGGTTCACGCCGCCTTTTGGCGTGGCCTGAATGCGGACCGCAGAAGCGGCCGCCAACAAGAAGGAGCAGTACCCATGTCTTCCGGCACCCTCAGCGCGCGTCCGCGCCCGGCCAAAGCAGAAACGTCAGAAACCGATGACAGCGCGGTGGAAACCGTCGTGGCTGAAGCACCTCCCGTTCCAGCCAAGGGCCAGAACCTTCAGGACCAGTTCCTCAACCTGCTGCGCAAGAACAAGACCCCGGTGACGATGTTCCTGGTCAAGGGCGTCAAGCTGCAGGGCATCGTCACCTGGTTCGACAATTTCTCGATCCTGTTGCGCCGCGATGGCCAGTCGCAACTGGTGTACAAGCACGCCGTTTCCACCATCATGCCCAGCCAGCCGGTCGACGCGCGCCAGTTCGGCAGCGCCGGGGAGGGGGGCAAGAAGGTTCGACTGCTGCAGGACGTGTTCCTGTCGAGCGTCCGTTCGTCGGGGGTGCAGGTCACCATGTTCCTGGTCAACGGGGTGATGCTGCAAGGCCGCGTAGCCGCCTATGATCTGTTCTGTATGCTGCTGGAGCGCGAAGGCTATGTCCAGCTTGCCTACAAGCACGCGGTTTCGACCATTCAGCCACTCAGCCCGGTCGACCTGACCGGCGACGGCTGGGACGGCGAAGAAGGCGACGACGCCTGAGCTTCCTTGACGACAACCGTGAAGACGTAACCCGCGGCGTGCGCGCCCTTGTCGTCTATCCCGAATTCCGGGGGCGAGGGGCTGCGTCGATCGACACCGCCGCGCGTCTTGAAGAGGCGCGCGGACTGGCGCTGGCGATCGGGCTTGAGGTGGTCGATACCATCGCCATCCCGATCCGCGAGGCGCGGGCCGGCACGTTGTTCGGCGAGGGCCAGATCCAGAATATCGACGTCGCCTGCAACCAGGGCGACGCCGAACTGGTGATTGTCGACGGCTCGCTCAGCGCGATCCAGCAGCGCAATCTCGAGGACAAGTTGTCCCGCAAGGTGATCGACCGGACCGGGCTGATCCTTGAAATCTTCGGCGAACGCGCCGCGACCGCCGAAGGGCGGTTGCAGGTCGAACTGGCGCACCTCGATTATCAAGCCGGGCGGCTCGTCCGGTCATGGACGCACCTTGAACGCCAGCGCGGCGGCTTCGGCTTCCTTGGCGGTCCCGGCGAAACCCAGATCGAGGCTGATCGCCGCATGATCCGCGACCGCATGGCCCGGCTGCGACGCGAGCTTGAGCAGGTCCGCCGCACGCGCGGCTTGCACCGCAGTCGCCGGGAAAAGGCACCGTGGCCGGTGATCGCGCTGGTCGGCTACACCAACGCGGGCAAATCGACGCTGTTCAATCGCCTGACCGGGGCGGATGTCATGGCCGAGGATCTGCTCTTCGCCACGCTCGATCCGACCATGCGGCGCATCCGCCTGCCCGGAGTGGACAAGGCGATCCTGTCAGACACCGTGGGCTTCATCTCCGACCTGCCGACCCAGCTTGTCGCTGCGTTCCGTGCGACTCTGGAAGAAGTGACCGCGGCCGACGTGATCGTTCACGTCCGCGACATTGCCAACGCCGACACCCAGGCACAGAGGGCCGAGGTGCTGGAGATCCTTGGCGACCTTGGCCTGCTTGATGAAGAAGGCGAGGCACCGCGCGTTCCGATCGTCGAGGCGTGGAACAAGTGGGACCTGCTTTCACCCGATCGCACCGCCGAACTGCGCGAACAGATCGCCGCTCATCCCGATGAGGTGATCGTCCCGCTTTCGGCCCTGACTGGCGAGGGTTGCGAGGACCTGCTCGAGGCGGTGGGCAAACTGCTCACCCAGGGCGCGCGGCTCCACACGTTCGTCCTGCCTGCGAGCGACGGGCAGCGCCTCGCGTGGCTCCACGCTCACGGCGAGGTGATAGCCGACGACGAGGCGGGCGAGGACGATCGCGGGCCCTTGCGCCGATTGTCAGTGCGGCTCGATCCGCGCGAATTGGGTCGATTCGCTCGTCTTTAGATTGATCGGATCCGGGCGAACCGATCTACTCCGCCTGTTTCACGCCCTGCCAAAGCGCTTCCTGCTGGTGGAGCGACAGCGCGCCAAACGCCTGTCCTTGCTTGGTCGCCAGCGCCTCCATTGCCCGGAACCGCCGCTCGAACTTGGCATTGGCGGCGCGCAGGGCATCCTCCGGGGCGACACCATAGGCGCGGGCGACGTTGACGGCGGCGAACAGCAGGTCGCCAGCTTCCTCGGCGCGTTCCGCACCCGTTCCGGCGCGAGCCAGCTCGTCGATTTCCTCGATCAGCTTTTCTGCGGGGCCAGTCAGGTCGGGCCAGTCGAACCCCTGCCGCGCGGCGCGCTTCTGCAACTTCTCCGCGCGCATCAATGCGGGCAGGGCAAGGGCGACCCCGTCCACGGCGCTGGTCGCGCCCTTGGCCTGGCGTTCCGCGGCCTTGAGCCGCTCCCAGCGTTCATCGCGCGGGTGATCGGCCTCAGCACCGTCGCCGAAGATGTGCGGATGGCGCGCTTCCATCTTGGCGGCAATCGCTGCCGCAACGTCGTCGAAGTCGAACAGGCCAGCTTCCTCGGCCATGCGCGCATGGAACACGACCTGCAGCAACAGGTCGCCAAGCTCGTCCTTCAGCGCGACCATGTCATCGCGCTCGATCGCATCGGAAACCTCGTAGGCTTCCTCGATCGTGTAC
>JAFEEP010000532.1 GCA_018241045.1 Pseudomonadota bacterium
AGGGCAAAGGCATGCGGGTCGAGGCCGTCGACGTGCGTGGACATGAGGACGATGCCATGCACCGTGGTATCGCGGATCTGGCGGGTTACCGCGGACGGGCCGCCCGAGGGCGGGCGAAGAATCATCCGGGCATCGTCGAGGGCGCGGATCGCGATGCCAGGCTGGACCCCGCGATGCTCGAATTGCGTCAGAGGAATGAAGAAGCCTTCGGCCTCGGTGATGATGTCCGGTGCTTCCGTGCCGTCGTCGAGGGCTGCCAGGATGTCGACAAGCGCTGTGCGAACGGCGGGGTTCAGCCTGAGCGGCGCCAGCAACTTGACAGAGGGGCGGGGGGCCAAGGGTTGGGCCGGCGCCGTGGAAGTCCCTGTTTCGTTCGGACCTGCGATCGTTGGAGGGGAATCATGTGCCGTGCTTTCGGCGGGGGGATCGATCAGCGACAACTGCATTGCCGATCCGCCCGATGCTGAAGATGGTGCAACCGTGGGCGCGGCCGGGGCCGCTGGCAAGGCCTTTGCAGCCGGCGGTGCGTTGTGCTGCGCCTTTGAGTCAGATGGTGTTGGAATAAGGTTGGCCTCCAGTGCACTAGGCGGCGGCTCAAGACCTGCTAGCAGGATGGCGGAGCTGGTGAGCTTGACGGCCTCCATGGGTGCCTTGGCACCTGGCGGCTGGATCGTCCAGGTTTGTCGCGCCGCTTCGGCTGCCACAAATACGCCTGCCTCCAGTAGCAGCTCCAACAGGGTCTGCGGAGATTTTGGGATACCGACGAGTTGGTCGTTCTCGAGAAGAGCCAGCACATCTTCGGCCGCGCCGGGCCAGACCAGGAAGAGCCCTTCCGGCCCCAGCCAGACGCGGCTTTTGTCACGGTTGGCCGTCCAGGCCGAGTGGCCGGCCGCGAGGCGGCGCAGCGCATCCACCAGGTAGCGCTCGAGGTGCGAGCCGTACTGAGGCTTGCCGTAGCGGTCGGCGCTGGCCAGCAGGTTGCGGTCGATCACCAGCGCCAGCGAGCGGCGCACAAGTTCGTCGAGCACGTTGTGTTCGCGGTACTGCGGGATACCGCCGATGCTGGCCATGAGTTGCGGCACGATGACGGCGTTGCTGCTGCCCAGCATCTGGAGCACCGTGGCCGGAACGACATGCGGCAGCGCGAAGAGTCCCAGGCCACGCGACTCGCGCGCGTTTGCGCGCCAACGCACGAAGTAGCGGTCCACGCCCCGGGATTCGAGCCACGGCGCCAATCCTCCCAGGAATGCCGGCCATTCCTCGCCGTCGGCGGTGGTCACGATCAGGTGCGACAGTACCCGATGCAGTTCGCAGCACAGGCCGCCGATGAAGGTTGCTATCCGCCAGCGCGGCTCCAGCTCGCGGCGCTCGGAGATCGTCGAGCGACCTGAGAAGATGTGCGCATCGGTTCCCTGCAGACTGAAAAAGGCGGTCTCCAGTCCCAGTTGCAGCAGGCCACCCGGCGTATGGAAGTAGTTGCCGGCGGTCGCAGGCAGCAGGTGCACGAAGCGCGCGTAGCCTTGGATCAGCGGCAGCAGATCGCGCTCGAAGGTGGCGCGGTCCGCGCCGAAGCACAGCTTGATGCGCGCCAGCAGTCCTTGGTGGAGCGCGAGAACGGGGACCAGCGGCAACGCCTCGAAGCCGGGATCCGAGGAAGAGAACGAATGTGCAGCGGTGCCTGGTGGCGAAGGGCTTGGAGCCATCGAAGAATCTCCGTGCCTGTGCGGTCGGATGGAGATCCATTGTTCAGGGTTGGCTATGGCTTGGCCGTTGGCAATGGGGCCGGAGTGACGGGGGTTTCGCCATCGGCACCCCGAATTGGAGCGAGGTGAACGATGATGTCCGCGGAGATTGGGGGTGGCACGACATAGGACGCGGTCAATCTCGGATCCCGACCATGCCGGTCCAGCAATTGGCAGAACGGGCAAGAGCGCGATGCCGTATCCATGCCGCCCAGCGTGTCGAGGAACTCGCTGCCGCAACGGGGGCACGATGCCAGCTGGAAACTCGCCGCCTTCGCTATCCATAGCCCTTCAGTATGGGCAGCAAGGTCGAAGGCGCGATCGAAGCTGATGCGCAACGGTTGCCGGTGCATCGACTGGTAATAGCGGTACGCCTCCACGAGGGCTTCGGCCGCAGGGCACCCCAGTTGGCGCAGCCGGCCGAAGTTGGCGACAATGACGGACGCTTCGATCCGGTGCGGCAGGTTCGCACCGTGATACCACTCACGGGAATCCGGTGCGCGGCCGCGTGGCGGGAGTGCCTGGCCGCTGAAAAGCAAGTGCAACAGTTCCCGCGGACGCAGGCCGGTGAGGTGATGAATGGTTCGGATGCGTGCTCCCAGCGTGGCGCAGTCTCGGGCCAAAGCCAGCATCCGCATGCGATGGCCGATTTTTGTTCCCGGCATTCAGCGGGTCACCTGGATGGGATCCAGCGACGGAGGGAAGGGCGGGCGCACCGCAGCGAGCGTGCCGACCAATGAGGGCGGCGAGTCGACCAATGCGAGAAAGTCGTTCCTGGGCACGAACAGCGATGTGTCGCCGACGGCATGCACGAGAGACCAGATCTCGGACGGCTGCATCGTACGCAGGCGCTCGGCCTGGGTGGCGTGCAGATGGAATTTGCGGCAGGTCTCCACCAGGTCTCGCTGCGCACCCACGAGGATCACGTGGAGCAATTGCAGGTTGGTGGATTGCACATCGGACAGATGCAGGTGGCGCATGATCGGTTCCTCATATCCCGGTTGTGTGGTTCAACGATGTTTCACGACGTCCTCGGAGCGAGTTGATGGGGGCTTTTGGGGATACAGCATATGCTGCGCTTTGCGCGAAATCCCGC
>JAFEEP010000533.1 GCA_018241045.1 Pseudomonadota bacterium
CCGATGCTGGCGGCCAGCGCCTCGATGGCTTCGGCGCTGTGCGGGGTCTTGCGCACATTGCGCGGCGACTTCTTGAGCCTGTTGAGGGGAATTTCGATTTCCGCGCCCGAGACGATCTGGTCTTGGTCTTGCTGGGTCATCACGACCTCCTTTTGGATCAGGGTGGCAGGCGCATGGCGCGCCTGGCGCCCTGCCCGTCGGCGAGACCGGGTGTGCAAGCGGAGACGCCGCTTCGCGGGGAACCGGCTGCAGTGCCCCTGGCGGCCCTGCGCTCCTGTTTCGCCCTGCGAGGGGGCCGAAGCTGGGCGGAAGCGGCGTTGAAGCGCGCCGAGGGCGGAGCCCTAAGCCCACCCCCGCGCGAGCGCGCGGGAACAAGAATGAAGATCCCATGGGGCGGGGTAGCGCTCCGCTCGGCCACCAGCAGAGTGAGGTCGCTGTACCATTCACCTGCTGGAGACCGCCTGATGCCCGACGCCCACCCCCAAGACCAAAGCGCCATCCGCACCGATCTCGGGGCGATCTTCGTTTCGCTGGAACTCAGCCGATCAACTTGGCTGATCACTTCGCTGTCGCCAGGCGCAGGCGAAAAGCTCTCCAAGCATTCGGTCTCGGCCGGCGACGTGGGTGGCCTTTTGGCGCGGTTCGCGCAGCTTCAACAGAAGGCCGCCGCTCGCATGGATCGGTTGTTCCCGATCATCACCATTCAGGAAGCTGGCCTAGATGGATTCTGGATCCATCGGGTTCTCATGGGCGAGGGCATCGAGAGCCATGTCGTCGATGCGGCGTCGATCCTCACCTCTCGTCGCCGGCGCCAGGCGAAGACCGATCGGATCGACGGTGAAACCCTGGTGCGGACGATCTTGGCGTACAAGCGGGGAGAGCCGCGCGTGTGTTCCATGGTCCGGCCGCCGACGCCCGATGAGGAGGACCGCAGGCGTGTCTGCCGTGAACGGAAGACGCTTTTGGCCGAGCGGATCGAGCACACTAACCGGATCAAGGGCCTGCTCTGCGCCCAGGGAATCTTCGACTATGACCCGCTGCTGAAGAGCCGGCGAGCGCAGCTGGGCGCCCTGCGAACCGGAGACGGACGCGAACTGCCGACCCGACTGAAGGCGCAGATCAGCCGCGAACTCGATCGGATCGAGCTGCTGATGGAGCAACTCAAGATCGTCGAGGCCGAACGCGACGCGCTTCTTGAGCCGTTGGCTGACACCACCCCGACGCCAGCGGTGATGTTGGCGCAGTTGAAGGGCATCGGCTCGCAGATCGCCGCCATCCTCTGGTCGGAGGCGCTCTACCGCCATTTCGACAATCGAAGGCAGGTAGCGGCCTACGCCGGACTGGCGCCGACCCCCTGGAAGAGCGGGTCAATCGATCACGAGCAGGGCGTGTCCAAGGCTGGGAACCCGCGCCTGAGGACGACGATGATCCAGGTGGCCTGGCTCTGGACACGGCATCAGCCCGGCTCGGCGCTCAGCCAATGGTTCTTCGAGCGGGTGCAGCGAAACGGCGGCCGGATGCGCAAGACCACCATCGTCGCCCTGGCGCGGAAACTCCTGGTGGCCTTCTGGAAGTATGTCACCAGCGGCGTGGTGATCGAGGGGGCCGTCATGCAGGCCGCCTGAGCCCACTTAACCCTATCCCCAGGGCCTGATCAGTCCTGACGGATCCAGGCGGGCGGACCGATTGCAGCCGTGGCCTTCAACCAGCCGCAGATGAAGAATGGTCCCGTCCTCCTGAGCCCCAACGTCATCGAATGCGGGAAGTTGGTTCGGTCGCATCCTGCGGCCACCGAATGTGAGGTTGATCTGGCCTTGATGGCCCGGTCGGACGAGCGGGCTCAGACTCGGATACCGGCGGAAAAGATCAGCGCCGGCTGCGCGGCCGCGCCTATCCAGCTCCGCCCGCCCCACAGCAGGCGGCCGACTCGCCAATGGCGTGCGCTTCCTGGATCGGCGGACAGGGCACGTCGCCGTAGGAGCAGTAGACGCAGCAGTCGCCCGCCTTGGGCTTGAGGACGGTTCCACAACCCTGGCAGTCGTAGAAATACTGGCAGGCGTCGGTCGGCATGGTCTCGGTCGCCTTGTGGCCGCAGTGCGGGCAGGTGAGCGTGGAGCGGGCCTGGATCTGCGCGGCGTCCATCAGCGGGCGCTCCGGATCAGCGCCAGAGCCCAGGGCTCGATGATCGGCTGCCAGATGAGGGCGAGGAGGACGAGCACCGTGGCCGCGCCGAGCAGGCCGATCCCGAGCCGCGATGGCGCAGCGCAGGCGCTGTCGAGCCGGCACATCCGGACGCGGCGCCAGGTCAGCACCCAGCCCATGCCAATCACGCCGAGCGCCGCGAGCGTTAGCCAGGTACGCTGACCGGCGACCCAGCTCAGGCCGCCCAGGCCAAGTCCGGCCAAGGCCAGCGACATCGGCAGGACACAGCACGCAGCCCAGGCGAAGACCGCCCCGGCCCCAGCCGCGACGGCCGCCCAGCTCAAGGCAGTCTCGGCGGGCGTCCGACCCTGTCCGTCTGGTCGGGCTCGAAGCCCGCTGGTTGCAGTCATAGGGTCGCCTCCTGGTCCAACGCCGAAAATGATGCCATCTGTAGCGACTACAGACTCAAGCCCTAATCGTGAGCTGCAGACCATGGCTGAACAGGCGATCCAGATCGGCGAACTCTCACGCCGCACGGGGTGCAACATCGAGACAATCCGCTACTACGAGCGGATCGGCCTGATGCCGGCTCCGCCGCGGCGCGGCCGCTACCGCAGCTATGGCGGCGAAGACGTAGGCCGCCTCGGCTTCGTACGCCGGGCCCGCGAGCTGGGCTTTACGCTAGACGAGGTGCGCGCCCTCCTGGGCCTTGCCGGTGGAGGACAAGCCTCTTGCGCCGAGGTGAGAACCCTCGCTGCTTCGCACCTGACAGACGTCCGAGCGCGGATCGCCGACTTGAAGCGCATGGAGCGGGTCCTGGCTGACTCCGTTCGGGCCTGCGACGCGGGGCAGGACCCAGGCTGTCC
>JAFEEP010000534.1 GCA_018241045.1 Pseudomonadota bacterium
ATCGCCATCGTCGACGAAGCGCCTGAAACACAGTACCTGCATCCGGAATTCCTCCTCTTCCAGAACCTGTTCCGCAGCGCGGGCATCGACGCCCTGATCGCCGACCCGCGCGAACTGAATTTGCTGGACGGACACCTGCTATGCCGCGGTCAGCAGATCGACCTCGTTTATAACCGATCGACCGATTTCGCGTTCGAGGCAGCCGCGACAGCCGTCCTTCGCCATGCATACGAGGCAGACGCCGTGGTGGTGACGCCCCACCCGCGTGCGCACGCGCTGTACGCAGACAAACGAAACCTCGTTCTGCTGAGCGACGGCGAGCGGCTCGCCGAACTTGGCTTGCCGCCTGAGCACGTCGCCACGTTGATGAGGGGCGTTCCCCGTACGGTCGAAGTGTTGCCGGCGACGGCCGATGCGCTCTGGGACCAACGGCGCACGCTGTTCTTCAAGCCCGCAGCCGGCTTCGGCAGCCGTGCCGCCTACCGCGGCGACAAGCTCACCCTCCGCGTGTGGGAGAGCATCATCGCCGGCGGGTACGTGGCCCAAGTCCTCGCCCTGCCCTCCGAGCGCAGCGTGAGCCTCGATGGTGAGGTGAGCGACCTGAAGCTCGATATCCGCGCCTACGCTTACGCTGACCGGGTCCAATTGACCGCTGCCCGCCTCTATCGCGGGCAGACCACCAATTTCCGCACGCCGGGTGGCGGCTTTGCGCCGGTATTCCTGCTGCCCTCGGCGGCCGCGCAAGTTCCCCAAGCGAATCGAACGAATCGAGCCACGCTTGATCAGTGAGAGGCGCAGCACGATCACGCATCACGACGAGGCCTGCATCTTTTTTGGGGTTGCCGCGTCTTCCGGTATGTGATGGCACGACGATGCGGTCGGCGGCAACGCAGTGAAGCCGGCCTGAGCCCAACAGCGTCGATTGCTGCGCGATGGGCCCAGCATTGGCCACTGCGACGAAGGGAGAAGCGTTGATGAAAACCGTCTTGATTCTCGGCACGGGTTGCGCCAACTGCAAGCACACAGCCAAATTGATCGAGCAGTTGGCTGCGGAGAAAGGCGTGGCGATCACTCTCGAAAAGGTCGAGGACATCCAGAAGATCATTGCTTACGGTGTGATGGCGACGCCCGGTGTTGTCATCGACGGAACGGTCGTGCATGCGGGCGGCGTGCCGTCGCGCAGCAAGATCGAGAGCTGGTTGTGAAGGTCGAATCAGACGCGTACCGCGTCGAAGTACGCTAAGTCGCCCCGGGTCAAACCACATCGCTGTGTCTGACGGCACACGACGCAGTCGATTTGTCTGAGTGCCGAGAACAGGAGTTGCGTCATGACCAAGCTTGAGATCGTCCTTTGCAGTCCCGTGCGGACTGCGATTGGCACCTACGGAGGGAGCCTGAAGGAGCTTGCCGCCCCGGCGCTCGGTGCGGCGGCAATTCGCGCGTCGCTCGAACGGTCCGGTCTCGCCGCGGACAAGATCGAGGCAGTGGTGATGGGCAATGTCATTCAGGCAGGCGTACGCATGAATCCTGCCCGCCAGGCCAGCATCGCCGCGGGGCTGCCGGTCGAGGTTCCTGCACTGACCGTCAATCGCGTATGCGGATCAGGCGCGCAGGGCGTGGTCAGCGCCGCACTCGAAATCGCCGCGGGCATGATCCACTGCGCCGTGGCAGGGGGCATGGAGAACATGGACCGCGCCCCATATCTTCTCCCCCAAGGACGCTGGGGGGCACGTATGGGGGACGTTGCCCTGCTCGACAGCATGTTGTTCGACGGCCTCAACGACGCCTTCAGTGGCCAGCATTCCGGCTGGCATACGGAGGATCTTGCGACGCAGTGCAAGGTCTCGCGCGAAGACCAGGATCGCTGGGCCCTCCGCTCGCAACAGCGCTTCTCCAGCGCCCAGACGGCCGGGCTGTTCGACGCCGAGATCGTCGCGGTGGACATTCCCGGCCGCAAGGGCCCCATCCGTTTCGAGCGCGACGAGCACAATCGGCCCGAAACGACCGCAGAATCGCTCGCAAAGCTCAGACCTGCGTTCCGCAAGGACGGCACCATTACCGCTGGAAATGCGCCTGGACTGAACTCCGGCGCAGCCGCAATGGTCGTGGCCGGGCGCAGTTGGGCCGAACGCAACGGATTGCAGCCGATCGCGCGGATTGCGGGCTACGGCGTTGCCGCGGTCGATCCGGGCATGTTCGGACTCGGCCCCGTGCCGGCCGTGCGACAGGCGCTCACGCGTGCCGGCTGGACCATTGGCGACGTCGAGCGGGTCGAGATCAACGAAGCCTTTGCCGCTATCGCGCTTGCCTGCCTGCGGAAACTCGGGTTCGCCGAGGACGTCGTTAACGTCGAGGGCGGCGCAATCGCGCACGGCCACCCCATCGGTGCTTCGGGTGCAGTGCTGGCGACGCGCATCATGCACAGCATGAAACGCGATGGTTTGCGCCGTGGCGTGGTGACGCTGTGCATTGGTGGTGGCCAGGGAATCGCGCTGGCGCTGGAAATGCTGTGAGTCGCGCGCCATGTGCGAACTGTTCGGAATGTCGAGCAGCGCGCCGGCGACTGTGAGCCTTTCACTGTCCCGGCTTGCGGCGCATGGGGGGCGTACCGGCCCTCACCGCGACGGCTGGGGGGTGGGG
>JAFEEP010000535.1 GCA_018241045.1 Pseudomonadota bacterium
GTCGCGGTGCAGCAGCTCGACCATCTTGCCATCGACCCGCAGCGCACCCTTGCCGGCGGCGTCTGGCTGGGTAAAGGCCGCGACCACGCCTTGCGCCCAGGCCACTTCCTCGGCGCTGGGTGAAAAGACCGCGTTGCACGGGTCGATCTGCGTGGGGTGGATCAGGCTTTTGCCGTCAAAGCCGAACTCCAGCCCCTGTTGGGCCTCGGCAGTAAACAGTTCGGCGTCGTGGATCGCGTTGCACACCCCGTCGATCGCCACCAGCCCCTGCGCCCGCGCCGCGGCGACGGTCAGCGACAGGATGGGCAGGAACGGCGCGCGGCCCGGCATGATCCGGGCGCGCATCTCCTTGGCAAGATCGTTGGTCCCCATGACGACGGCGGCAAGCCGGGTATCGGCGGCGCAGGCGGCGACCTCGGTCAGGCGGGGCAGAACCGCGCAGGTCTCGATCATCACCCACAGCTGCGTCGCGGCGGATGCATTGACCAGCGCCGCGTCATAGGCGCGCACATCTGCCGCCGAAGCGATCTTGGGCACCAGCACGGCATCGGGTTGGCAAACCGTGATCGCCGCAAGATCGTCCGCGCCCCATTCGGTGTCGATGCCGTTGCAGCGCACCACGACCTCGCGCGATCCGAACCCTCCCTGCCGCACCGCCGCCACGGCGGCGATGCGCGCTTCGGCCTTGGCCTCTGGAGCGACGGCATCCTCAAGGTCGAGCACCACGACGTCGGCGGGCAGGGTGCGTGCCTTGGCGAGCGCCTTGGCATTGCTTGCCGGCAGGTAGAGGACCGAGCGGCGCGGGCGTGACGGTGCCCGCATCGGTTCAGCCCGCCACCCCGGCGGCGGCGAGCACAGCCAGCGTCAGCACGTCGGGCGCGATCGCGGTCATCGGGGCGATCTGAACCGGCTTTTCCATTCCGATCAGCATCGGGCCGATGGTCGCGTTGCCCGCCAGTTCGCGCAGCAGCTTGGCCGAGATGTTCGCCGATTGCAGCCCGGGCATGATCAGGACGTTGGCCGGCCCCGACAGGCGGCTGAACGGATAGTTCTTCATCACCGTCGGGTTGAGCGCGGCGTCGGGGGCCAGTTCGCCCTCGTATTCGAACCCGGGGTTTTGCGCGTCGAGGATCGCTACCGCATCGCGCAGCGGCTCCAGCCAGCGCCCCGGCGGGTTGCCGAAGGTCGAATAGGACAGGAAGGCGACGCGTGGTTCGTGGCCAAGGCGGCGTGCAACCGCTGCGGTCTCGGTTGCGATCAGGGCCAGATCCTCGGCGCTGGGGCGTTCGTTGACCGTGGTGTCGGCAAGGAACACGGTATAGTTCTTGCCGATCATCAGGTGAATGCCGAAGGGCAGCTGGCCGGGCTTGGGATCAAGCACCTGGCGCACTTCGCGGATCGTCTGGGCGAAGGTGCGGGTCATGCCGGTGACCATCGCATCGCCGACCCCCAGCTTGAGCAAGGCCGAGGCGAAGACGTTGCGGTCCTGGTTGACCATGCGCCGGACGTCGCGTTCGAGGAAGCCGCGCCGCTTCAACCGCTCGTAGAGCAGCTCGACCATCGCCGGAACGTGGCTGCTGACCGCCGAGTTTTCGATCTGCCAGGTTTCGGGCTTTTCGACACCCAGCTCGGCCAGCTTGGCGCGGACCGCCTCGGTCCGGCCGACCAGCACCGGTTCGCCATAACCATAGTCGCGATACTGGATCGCGGCGCGCAGCACGATCTCGTTCTCGGCCTCGGCGAAGATCACCCGGCGAGGGTTGGCCTTGACCGTTTCATAGACCTGGGTGAGCACCGAGGTGGTCGGGTTGAGCCGCGCCTTGAGGCTGGTGCGATAGGCGTCGAAATCCTCGATCGGCTTCTGCGCCACCCCGGTGTCCATCGCCGCCTTGGCCACGGCCGAGGAAACGACCTCCATCAGCCGGGGGTCGAAGGGGGCGGGGATGATATAGTCGGGGCCGAACTGGTGCTTCTTGCCATAGGCGGCGGCGACTTCCTCGGGCACGGTCTCGCGCGCCAGCTCGGCAATGGCGCGGGCAGCGGCGATCTTCATCTCCTCGTTGATCGCGGTCGCCCGTACGTCGAGCGCGCCGCGAAAGATGAAGGGGAAGCCGATGACGTTGTTGACCTGGTTGGGGTAGTCCGAGCGCCCGGTGGCGACGATCGCGTCGGGGCGCACCGCCTTCGCCGCGGGCGGGGTGATTTCGGGGTCGGGGTTGGCCATCGCGAAGATGATCGGCTGGGGTGCCATCTTCTCGACCCATTCGGGCTTGAGCGCGCCCGCCGCCGAGAGACCAAGGAAAATGTCCGCGCCGATCAGGGCTTCCTCAAGGGTGCGGTCGGTGGTGTCGATCGCGTGCGCGCTCTTCCACTGGTCCATGCCGGTCTCGCGGCCGCGATAGATCACGCCGGAACGGTCGCAGACGGTGACGTTCTGGTGGCGAACCCCCATCGACTTGATCAGCGCAGTGCAGGCGAGCGCAGAGGCCCCGGCGCCGTTAACCACCACCTTGACGTCCTCGAACTTGCGGCCAGTCAGGAAGCAGGCGTTGAGCAGCCCGGCGGCGGCGATGATCGCGGTGCCGTGCTGGTCGTCGTGCATTACGGGGATATTCATCCGCTCGCGCAGCGCCTGCTCGATCACGAAACACTCGGGGGCCTTGATATCCTCAAGGTTGATGCCGCCAAAGCTCGGCTCCATCATCGCCACGGCCTCGATGATCGCGGCAGAATCCTCACTGGCAAGCTCGATGTCGATCGAATCGACATCGGCAAAGCGCTTGAACAGCACTGCCTTGCCTTCCATCACCGGCTTTGATGCCAGCGCGCCGAGGTTGCCCATGCCCAGGATCGCGGTGCCGTTGGATACCACCGCCACCAGATTGCCCTTGGCGGTGTAGTCATAGGCCGTGGCCGGATCGTCAGCGATGGCCTGGACCGGGACCGCGACGCCGGGCGAATAGGCCAGCGAAAGGTCGCGCTGGGTTGCCATTGGCTTGGAGGCAATGATCTCGATCTTACCCGGACGGATCGTGCTGTGATAGAACAATGCCTCGCGTTCGGTGAAGCGGACGTTGCTTTCGTTGGTCTGGGTGATGTCTTCGGCCACGCGTGATCTCCAGTTGCAGCTCGGCCCTAACGCAGCGTTTCGTGACGCGATAGGGGAAAGCGTGGATCGCGGCCCTCCCGAATCGTCGATAGTGCGGCTAATCCGGCTGAATGTCCGCTCCTGCCACCCCGATGATGGAACAATACCTCGCGCTCAAGGCAGAGGCGGCCGATTGCCTGCTGTTCTATCGCATGGGCGATTTCTTCGAACTGTTCTTCGACGATGCCAGGCAGGCGGCGCAGATTCTCGATATCGCGCTGACCAGCCGGGGCGAGCACATGGGCGTGCCGATCCCGATGTGCGGCGTGCCGGTTCATTCCGCCGAAGGCTATCTCGCCCGGCTGATCAAGGCCGGTTGCCGGGTCGCGATCGCCGAACAGGTCGAAACCCCCGAAGAGGCGAAGAAGCGCGGCGGATCGAAGGCGCTGGTCGCGCGCGACATCGTCCGCTTCGTCACGGCCGGGACGCTGACCGAGGAAGCCCTGCTCGAACCGCGCCGTGCCAATGTGCTGGCGGCGATCTGCGCGGTGCGCGGGCAGGTCGGGATTGCCGCCGTCGACATTTCGACCGGGCGGATGGAACTGGAGGAATGCGCGCCCGACCGCGCCGGGGCGGCGCTTGCCCGGCTGGGCGCGAGCGAGGTGGTCGGGCCCGAAGGCTGGGACGACCTGTCGCTCGATGCGATTGCCCGGCCCGGACGGGACTTTTCCAGCGACGCGGGTGAGAATGCGCTGAAAGCGGTGCACGGCGTCACCACGCTGGATGGCTTCGGGGCCTTCTCGCGCGCGATGCTCGCGGCAGCGGGCGGACTGATCGCCTATCTCGCACACGTTGGGCGCGGCAAATTGCCGCTGCTGCTGCCCCCGGTCGCGCGGGCGGGCGAGGCACATCTGGCGATGGACGAGGCGACCCGGGCCAGCCTGGAAATCCTGGTGGCGAGCGGGGGAACCCGGCGCGGTAGCCTGGTCGAGGCGGTCGATCGCTGCGTCACCGGAGCGGGTGCGCGCCAGCTTGCTGACGACCTGTCCGCGCCGCTGACCGATCGTTCGGCGATCGAGGAGCGGCTGGCGCTGGTCCAGTGGCTCCACGATGACGCGCTGCTGCGCGGCGACCTGCGCGCGGTGCTGCGCAGCCTCCCCGACATCGGACGGGCGCTGGGCCGGGTCGTCGCCGGGCGGGGCAGCCCGCGCGACCTTGGCCAGTTGCGCGATGGTCTGGGCGAAGCGCGGCGGATCCACGATCACCTGCGCAACAAGCCCGAGAGGCCCGCCTTGCTCGAAGCCTTGCTGCCCAACCTCACCGGGCACGGCGCGTTGACCGATCTGTTCGATCGCGCCTTGGTGCCGAGCCCGCCGACCGAGCGCGGCCAGGGCGGTTACATTGCCGAGGGCTACGACGCCGCGCTCGACGAACTTCGGCGCATCTCGGGCGATGCCCGCCGCGCGATTGCCGCGCTGGAGGCGAAGTATCGCGACCAGACCGGGATTGCGGCGCTCAAGATTCGCCACAACGGCGTACTCGGCTATTTCATCGAGGTGCCTGCGGGCCGCGCCGATGGGCTGATGGCGCCCGATAGCGGTTTCACCCATCGCCAGACCATGGCCGGAGCGGTGCGCTTCAACGCGCTAGCGCTGCATGAGGAAGCGAGCCGGATCGCCGAAGCGGGCGGCCACGCGCTCGCCGCCGAGGAGGCCCATTTCGAGGAACTGGTCACCCAGGCGATTGGCGCGCGCCACGCCATTGCCGCCACCGCGCAGGCGCTCGCCCGGCTGGATGTTGCCGCTGGCCAGGCTGAGCGCGCCGCAGAAGGAGGCTGGAGCCGCCCCGCGATCGTCGAGGAAGCGGTGCTCGAAATCGAAGGCGGACGGCATCCCGTGGTCGAGGCGGCGCTGGCCGACGCGGGCAAGGGCGATCGCTTCGTCGCCAACGATTGCCGCTTGTCGCCGCAGGACCGGCTGTGGCTGGTTGGTGGGCCGAACATGGGCGGCAAATCGACCTTCCTGCGACAGAACGCGCTGATCGTGCTGCTCGCCCAGGCGGGCGGCTATGCCCCGGCGGCGCGGGCCACGGTCGGGCTGGTCGACCGGCTGTTCAGCCGGGTCGGCGCTTCGGACAATCTCGCTCGCGGGCGCTCGACCTTCATGGTGGAGATGGTCGAGACGGCAGCAATCCTCGCCCAGGCCAGCGAACGCAGCTTCGTGATCCTCGATGAAGTCGGGCGGGGGACTTCGACCTATGACGGCCTTGCCCTCGCCTGGGCGGTGGTCGAGGCGGTACACGGGGTCAACCGCTGCCGCTGCCTGTTCGCGACGCACTATCACGAGCTCGCCCGCCTTGCCGAAAGCTGCGAGGCGCTGTCGTTGCACCACGTCCGGGCGCGCGAATGGAAGGGCGAACTGGTGCTGCTGCACGAAGTGGCCGAAGGTCCGGCGGATCGTTCCTACGGCCTCGCTGTGGCCAAGCTGGCGGGGGTGCCGGGGCCAGTGGTGGCGCGGGCCAAATCGGTGCTTGAACGATTGGAAAAGGCACGGGCGGAGAGTGGTGGGCTCGCCGCGGGCCTTGGCGATCTGCCGCTTTTTGCCGCCGCGGCCGAGCACAAGGAGGAGGTCGTCGACGCCTTGCGCGAACGGCTCTCGGCGCTGGACGTCGATGCCTTGTCTCCGCGCGGGGCGCTCGACCTGCTGTACGAGCTGAAGCGCGAGGCGGAGAGCCTTCCTTAACCCGCCTGCGCTAGGTTTACGTCATGTTCGGGCCTGGCCTCTTCTCGGTATTCCGCAGCCGCTGGAAAGCGCTGTGGTGGGCGGCGGGGATCTTGATGACCGCCTATTGCACGATCCCCTCGCCCGAGGAATCTGCGCAGCCGGGTCCGAACAGTGCCGACGTAAAGGCGGTTCAGGACGCGCTCCAGAACGCGGGCAACAGCTCAAGTGAGTGATGGCGCGCCGGCCAGCGCGTCGAGTTCTTCGGCCCAGCGTGCCACGATTGCATCCTTTTGCCAGCGTTCCCGCGCGCGCTGGGCCGCTACCTTTCCGAGCAAGGCGCGGCGAGCCGGATCGTCGGCGAGTGCGGCTATCGCATCGGCCAGCGCGGCGGCGCCACCGGGCGGGGTGACCAGGCCGCAGCCTTCGATTTCGGCGTGGAGCCCGGTGCCCGGCTCGGTCGTCGCTACCACCGGGCGGGCCGAGGCGAGCATATTGGTGAGCTTGGAGGGCAGGACAAGGTCCGCCGCCCCGGCGATCTGGGGCAGCAGGTGCAGGTCGGCCATCGCCAGCATGGCCCCCATCTGCTCGGCGGGCTGGAGATCGCGGAGCTGGACATTGGGCAGGCCCCTGGCGAGCGCTTCCAGCGCGGCGCGGTTCGGCCCTTCGCCGCAGATGACGAAGGCGATGTCGGGGCGATGCTGCAACAGCCGCGCCGCTTCGACCAGCAGGTCTACCCCCTGCTTGCGCGCTACGTTGCCCGAGTAGAGCGCGACCACCCGGCCCTCCAGCCGCCATTCCTTGCGCAGTCGCCTGGCGCCTTCAGCGTCGGGTGCAAAGCGCGCGTCGGCCCAGTTGCGCAGTTCGGTGACACGGTCGGGCGCAATTCCCTTGGCAACAAGCCGCGCAGCCATCTGCA
>JAFEEP010000536.1 GCA_018241045.1 Pseudomonadota bacterium
CACGCATCCAATGCCGGAGCAACATCGAGAAATTACCTTGCGCGGGAGGCGTCCATAGATTCGTTCCTTCGTCACTACGACGAAGCCCCAACCCTCCTTAAATCACAACCTCAAATCTGTGCCATGGGTGCTGACGGCGGACAGTTCATCATGGGCGTGGTGAGCGGTCCGGGCCTTTCCGCCTATTCCGCTTCCAAGTTCGGCGTCGTCGGCCTGACCCGGAGCGTGGCGCTGGACTATGCGCGAATGGGCATCCGCGTGAACGCCGTGTGCCCCGGCGGCATCGGCGGAACCGCGATCACCGATGCGGCCGACAACCGGGCGGACATGGAACAGCTCAAGCTGGCAACGCCCATGGGCCGGCTTGGCGTGCCCCGTGAAATTGCCGACGCGGTGATCTGGCTCTGCTCGCCCGAGGCATCGTTCGTCACCGGCCAGTCCCTCGCGGTCGATGGCGGGTTCACGGTCTGGTGAGGGACGGGGACGGCGCCAGACGCGTCCCTCAGATCAGTTCCATCAGCTGCAGCGCGGCCCGTTCCCCCGATTCCATGGCGCCTTCCATGCCTCTGGCCAGACGCGCGGTATGTTCGCCGGCGAAGACGATGCGCCCCACCGGCGCATCGAAGGCCGAGGCAAAGCCGGCGCGGATCTGGCCAGGCCGCCAGCAGGTGTAGGCGCCGCCAGCGAAGGGATCGTCCTGCCAGTTCACATGATGCAGGACCCGCAGCTTGCCTGCTGCTGCGGGCCGGATGCGGGTGATGCTCTCCTGCACGCGGGCCACTGCCTGTTCCGGCGGCATGCGGCTGAGCAGATCGGCTGCAAAACCGTTGACGTAGGCCAGCAGCAGGGCGGGCCCGCCAGCGAGGGCGCCCAGTGGCATGAGCCGGCCGGCGCTGGTGTCGGTCCACATCGATGCGGGCAGGCCGTCGGTTTCCCAGAAGGGTTCGGCGACTTCGAAGAAGACCTGGAAAGTGCGGTTGTAGGTGATCTCGTCGATCGCTGTCTGTTGCAGCAGCGGCAGTGCAGGATCGAAGCGAACCAGCCGCGCGGTCGATGCAGGCAAGGTGCAGAGCAGCCAGCGAGCGCGATGGACCTGGCCTTCCGCGGTGACTGCTTCCACCCCGGCCGCATCGCTGCGCACGCCGACGACCTGCTGGTTGAACCGCACTTCCGTCTTCAATGCGGCGGCCATGGCCTGGGGAATCCGCGCGTTGCCGCCAACGGCCTGGACGACGGGGCTGCCATCGGCGGCCATGATCCGCATGTTTTCCTGCAGGTGCCACATCATCAGCACCGACAGGTCGGTGGCGGAATTGCCGTATCCCGGGTTCACCGCGAAGGCCAGCCGCAGCTGTTCGGGCGTCCAGCCCTTGGCGGTGAGGTAGTCGGCAATGGAGATATCGCGGTCGGCAAATGCCGGCTCGCGCCAGTCGCCCACCGATTGCAGAACCGGCGGACTGGTGCGTAGCGCGGCCATGCCCACGGCATAAGGCGGCACGGCGCGCAAGGGCCCCTGCGGGAAGGGATTGAGCGGCGAACCGGCCCACTGGGCCGCGGGGATCGTCTGGCCTGATACGTGGATGGCCATTGGCCCGTTCTTGTCCACCGGGGAGGCCAAGGGACGCAGCGGCACCCCGAATTGCCCGGCGCGGTCCAGCAGGCGGGCATAGCCCGGCGCGATCACCGCGCCGCCGGCGTCCGGTTGGCCGGGGATGTCTGTCAGCGAGTAGACCCGCCCGCCCACGCGCGAGCGGCCCTCCAGCACGGTTACGCGGAAGCCCTGTTCTTCCAGCAGGAGGCCCGCGTTGAGGCCCGACAAGCCCGCGCCCAGAACCAGCACATCGGCTGGCGCGGACGGACTGGCGGGGGCCTTGCGGGTGGTTGCGGCCTTCGCCAGGCCTGGCATGAGCGCGGCGGCCAATCCCGCCTTGACCAGCGTGCGCCGGGTTAAAGCCGAGGTGGTGGCATCGTCATGCCGGGAGGATTTCATCATCGGGTTTCCTTGCGCAGCCAGGCGATCAGGGCCTTGCGTTCTGCTGGATTGGCGAGGCCGGGATAGGCCATCCGGGTGCCGGGCACAGTCAAGGCCGGGTTGGCGAGCCAGGCATCGAGGGTCTTGTCGTTCCAGACAATGCCGGATGCCTTGAGGGCCGGGGAATAGGTGTAGTTGGCGCGAAGCGTGCCGGCCTTGGCGCCGAACAGTTTGCCCAGGTTCGGCCCGACCTTGTTGGCTTCGCCGGTCTTGGCGGTGTGGCAGGCGCGACACTGCAGCCATGCGCGGGGACCCGGCTGGGGGGCCTGCGATTGCGCCAGGAGCGCCGACACCGGTGAAGCGGCGAGCACGGCGGCGAGAGCCAGGCGAAGTCTGTTCATCGAAGGGAGCCTTGCATTGCTTCCGGCGCCTTGTCGCCGCGGGCGATGGGGCGCCAATTCAGGTGGGGCGGGGTCGTCTGCCGGGCATGCTGGCCGACGGCCAGATCAAGGAAAAGGGGCCGGGGCGCGCCAGTGCACGTCCCGGCCCGATTTGTGATCAGAACGTCTGGGTGACGGTCACACCGAATTCCGGCTTGCGCGACGGAGTGATCGCGAAGGCGCGGTTGGTGTCGCCGGTCGGCGCCTTGGCCACGCCGGGCCCGCGGTCGATGTAGCGCAGGATGCCCACCGGGGTCTTGTCGTCGAACAGGTTGCGGGCATAGGCCTGGATGCGCAGCCCGCCGCTCGTCTCGATGCCCGCCTGGATGTTCACGCGGGTCGAGTTGCCGGTGTCGATCAGGTTGAGGATGTCGAAGAACTTGCTGCGATAGACCACGTCGACACCCGCGAACACGTTGATGGTGTCAGACAGCGGAACTTCCGAGCGGAGCCCGATCGCACCGGTGTGCTTCGAAACCATCGGCGGGGTCTTGCCGGCGATCGAGGCGGCGTTGCGGCAGCCCGGCAGGTCGAGGTTGGTGCTGGTTCCCACCTTGCAGGCAGTGCCCAGGAGCACCAGCGCCTGGTCGGCTTCGATGCCGCGGGTGATCTTGGCGTCGAGGAAGGTGTAGTTGAACTGCACCCGCAGCGCACGACCGGCGAGCGGGTAGGCGCCCTCCAGCTCGAGACCGCGGATCCGGGTGCTGCCGATGTTCGCACGGTAGCTGTTGATCGCAGTGCCCGTGGTGTAGGTGTTGGTCAGGACCTGGTTGCGGTATTCCTGCCAGAACGCCGACAGGTTGAGGTAGCTGAAGCCCCAACGGGTGGTCTTGAGGCCCACTTCGTAGTTCGTCAGCTTCTCTTCGTCGTAGGTCGATTGCGGCGCACCGATCTGGTTGAAGCCGCCCGGCGCGTTGCCCTGGGCGAACTGCGCGTAGAACGACAGGTCGTTGCTCGGGCGCCAGTTCAGGGTCACGCGGGGCAGGGTTGCCTTGAACGTGCCCTCGCGCACGCCGGCCACGCCGACGATCTGGTTGGCGTTGGAGCCGACCAGGGTGGCGAGGTAGGCCGCCGAGAACACGTCGCCGGCGCGATACGACGGCGTGAAGTTGCGGACCTTGTCCACCTGGTGACGCAGTTCGGCGCCAAGGGTCAGGGTGTCGCTCACGTCGAAGTCGACCCCGCCGAAGACGGCCTGGTTGCGCACGGTGACCGTGTCAGCCAGAGCGTCGAGGCCGAGTTCCGTGGCTTCCAGCCACTCGGAAAGGGCGCGCTTGTCGTCGTGGCTGACGAAGCCGCCGATCCGCCAGCGCAGGCGCTGCGAAGCCGGCGAGGACAGGCGCAGTTCGTAGGTCTGGGTCTTGCGGTCGGTCCCGTCGGTCGTGTTGAACGCCGACTGCGAGCACAGCTGGTTGGTCAGCGGCACGAAGGCGCAGGTGGCGGCCGAGCTCAGGATGTAGAACTCGCGGCCGTCGTAGGTCTGGTCGGTGCCGACGACTTCCTTCACCTTCGAATAGCCGACCTGGAACGACAGGTTGTAGCCGGAGCCGAGGATGTCCCAGTTCACGTCGCCGATGAAGCGATCGGCGTTGCGATAGGTGCCCGGATACTGGAGCTTGTTCGAATTGATCGCATAGCTCTGCGGCAGCTTCGCCGTGCCGCAGTAGTACGGCCGGGTGGTCAGGTAGCAGTTGTTGTTCGCGGCGGTCTGCAGGCCGATGGCGTACATGCCGTCGCGGTCGCGCTGATGCAGCCACAGCACGTTGGCGCTAAGATCCGGGGCCGGATCGAGATACACGCCGGCAGTGTACTGCACGGTATTCTGGTCGCCTAGACGCTCGCCCGGCACGGCCGAGTTCACGAACTGACCGGCGATGTCATAAGATTTGGCGCCCACCTGGATCCCCACGCCCGGCAACACGGGCGCCGACACGAAACCGCTGATTTCGCGGCGCTCGTAGTTGCCCATCGTGGCGCTGATCTTGCCTTCCAGCTTGTCGCCGGGGCGCTTGAGGGTCACGTTGATTGCGCCCGACAGGGTGCCGCGACCGAACACGGCCGACTGCGGACCCTTGATTACTTCGATCTGCTGCACGGCGGCGAGGTCGAGCGAGGAGAAGTCGCCCAGGTAGGGGGCGCCGTTCAGGAAGATGCCGACCTTGCCGTCGGCCTGGATGATGTTCGAGGCGCCCCGGATGATCGGGCGGTCGAAGCCACGACCGAACGACTGCTGCATCTGGAAGCCGGGCGTGAAGTCAGCCACGTCGGCGATGCCGGTGGCCAGGCGATCCTGCAGGACGGATTCGGAAAAGGCGCTGACCGCGATCGGCACTTCCAGCGCGGATTCGTTCTGCTTGCGCGCGGAAACCACGATTTC
Source organism: Pseudomonadota bacterium (assembly GCA_018241045.1). GTDB lineage: Bacteria > Pseudomonadota > Alphaproteobacteria > Sphingomonadales > Sphingomonadaceae > Novosphingobium. The sequence goes on from JAFEEP010000536.1 coordinate 4,790, forward strand.
GGCCGGTGCATCCGGATCTTCGTTTACGGCGGCGGCATCGTCGGGAGCCGCGAAAGCAGTGGCCGGAAAAACTGCCACCAGCGCGGTGGTGGCAAGCAGGCAGCGGTAATTGCGCCAGGATTTGATAGTGTGCCGCATGTAATCCCCCAATGTGTATTCGGGGCTGGATTTAGCGCAGGCGCAATATTTGTCCAGACAAATATTTTCGGCGTCAATTTCCGTTCGCGCGCAGTGGCTTTGGTGCCACGCGAAGGCGTCGCGCAGCCGTGGCAGGCGGGAATCAGCCCGTGGTTCCGGGTGGACCGGGCGAATCTACCAGGGGGCTGGGGGAGTCGGCCAGGCCTTCGCCAGCAGCGCCATGTCGGTGGGCAGGATGGGATCGTAACGCGTGGCGAAATCAAAGGGGGCCGCGGTTTCGGTCCATTCGTTGACATGGCGCCCGCCAACGAACCGGATCAGTGACAGCGATCCGGTGCGTGATCCGAAGGGGCCATGGGCGATGCCCGGCGGTCGCCAGAAATAGGCGCCGGGATTCATCGTGCCGTGCGGCCCGCACAGCGCCCCGGCAATGACATAGGCCTCTTCGACAACCGGGTGGATTTCCTGCGGTCCGGAACCGCCCTGCGGGGCGCTTTGCGGCAGGACCAGCGAAAGAAAGGTACGTTCGCCTGTCCGTGGATCGGTGCGCAGGTTCTTGCGCGATATGCCAAGGTGGGCAAGGCGCGGATCGTTGAGCGTCATGTCCCAGGGCATCCCTCCGGCATCAAGGAACGGTACCGCGCGGAACGAGCGTTCGGCTGCACCGTCACCGGATCCCGGCAGCCAGCCTGGTTCGCGGTCGTAGAAGGCCAGGATCACGCAACCTTCGGACGATTTGATTCTCCGGCGGGTCGAGCCGGCAGGCCGGAAGGCATAGCTGTCAGCCGCGAATCTCCGGCCATCGATCGTCAACGCGCCTTCAAGGACATAGAATTCCTCGTCGGCGCGACTGTGTTCCACGGCTTCGCGCTGCCAGCCCGGTGGAAAGCGCAGCAGCAGCGAACAGGCCCCGTCGGCCTTGGCCCGGCTGAGTATCTTGCACTGCGCGCCAGGAAAGGCGGGTGGAGTGGGGCGCCAGGGCAGGCACTGCGACTGGATGAATTCGATATGGGGGCGTGGTGACATGGGCGCACCTTGCCTTTGGCGGCAATGCGGTTCGTTGACGGGCATCAATCGAGCGCGGGCAATGTAACGTCATCAGGCCCCAAGGGGATCGCCTGACGAAAAAGGGGGCGGATCAGCCGCCCCCTTGTCCGGTTCGTCAGTGCGACCGCTGTCAGAACGGTTTGACCGATCCGAGGAAGCAGACCGACGAGATGGTGATCCAGTAGATGTAGGCGGCGATCCGGGCCTGGGCGATTTCGCGTTCCAGCGCCGCTTCCTGGGCGGGATCGTCACGTTCGGCCAGGATGCGGAAGCGCACGGTCCAGCGGCGCATGACCACGCGCAGGAACAGGCCGATAATCAGGGCGAAGGCGTAAAGGCCCATCTTGGTCGGATACCAGTAGGTGCCTTCGCCCGACACGATCGGGCCCGAGCCATTGTAGGCCAGCACCACCAGTGTGAAGAGCGTCAGGATCAGCGGGTAGCGCAGGAATTCCTCGGTCCGGGTGACCGCGATGCCGAGGTCGGTCTCACGCTTGATGAAGGCGGTCCAGGTCATGGCCAGCCAGATCAGGAAGAACAGCCACATCCACCACACGCCCGCGCCTTCCAGAAGCGGCACGAAGCCATAGAGCTTGCCCATGTGCAGCCCCAGCGGCAACAGCAGGACGATGCCGGTGCGCGCCAGGATGTCGATTCGGTAGGCAGTTTCCATGTGCCGGCGGCGTTCCGCCAGATCGAGGTTGCGATTGGTGACGTGATAGCTTGTCTGGAAGACGCCCCATTCGCCTCCCAGCCAGTAAACCATTGATAAGATGTGTACCCACCGCAGAATGGCGAGTTCGTTCGTGATCAGGAATTCCATTCCCTTTCCCCCTTGAGACGACTTCGGCAGCTACCGACAATTTGTCTGGACAAATTTTCCTTTTGCAGAAAAGATCGCGGCTAGCAACAGAAAGGGAGCATGCTGATGACACATCGCCTGATTGAGGGGCGCCTTGCGTACACATCGCGCAAGCCGGGGATAGAGGGCACCTCGCGCGGATTCGAGACATTCATGTTCACCCGGCATGGCGATGGCAAGGTGACGCTGCGGGCGCATTGCGAGATCAATGAACCGCTGCCCACCGTAATGCGCGACATCATCTATTCCATCGACGAGCATGGCAACCCGATGGATCTCCACGTGCGCATCACCGTTGGCGATGCCTTTGTGGGCAGTGGCTGGATGCGCTTCGATGGCGAAGTGATCGAATGCGAAAGCTACGGCCCTTCCATCGGCCGCCTGACGCAGAAGGTGAAGGCGCAGCTGCCGGTGGACGGGTTCGGTACCCATCCGATCGTGGCGGACGGCTATCTCCTGTCCACCAAGCCGTGGGACGTGGGCCAGAAGCAGAAGTTCAACGTTTACCTGCCGTCGCCCGATCATCGCGGCGCCACCGCGCCACAGATCGCCCACGTGCGGATCGACGGCCTGTTCGTGGGCCGTGAAGAGGTCACGGTCGGGGCGGGCACCTTCGCCGCGCGCCATTTCCAGTTCATCGACGATGGCACCAGCGGCCTTGATGGCGAACACCCGCCCTATGACCTGTGGATCACGGACGACGAGGACGGCATCTTCCTCAAGGGCGGAGTCGGCGGTTACATGATGACCTGGTACGAGCTGGTCGAACTGAAGCGCTGAGGTTTCAGAAGCGGATCATCACCTTGCCCATGTGCTCACCTCGGTCGAGGTGGGCAAAGGCCCTGGGGGCATCATCGAAGGCAAAACGGCAATCGATCACCGGCTCGATCTTCGCGCGCGCGACGAGGTCGAGCAATTCGGTGAGCATGGCCCGGCTGCCTGACGTGATGCCCTTCAGGGTCAGGTTCTTCCCGATCAGGCCGAACATGTTCGGCGCGGTGCCCGCCGCGCCCGCCAGCCCGCCGATCAGCGCTATGCGGCCGTTGGGGGCCGTTGCCGACAGGGTTTGTTCGATGGCGCCGAGGCCCACCGTATCGATAACCACGTCGGCCCCGCGCCCGCCGGTCTGCGCCAGCAGGCTGGCCACCCAGTCCGGATCGCGGCGATAGTTGACCGTATAGGCCGCGCCCAGTTGGCGGCAGCGTTTGAGTTTGTCGTCGCTGGACGAGGTGATCGCCACTTCGGCCCCCAGCGCCCGCGCGATCTGCAGCGCCATGATCGAAACGCCCCCCGTGCCCGGCGCCAGCACCAGTTCGCCCGGCTGCACCGCGCCGAAGCTGACCAGCGCATGCCACGCCGTGATCCCGGCCGCGGGCAGGGCAGCGGCGGTATCGTCGCTCACGCCATCGGGCACGGCCACCAGCGCGGCCGTGGGCAGGCAGACATATTCGGCCAGCCAGCCATCGCGGCTGATGCCCAGGTCCTGGCTCAGGAGGGCCGGGTTGTAGGGGCCTTCGCGCCAGTTGACGAAATGGGGCGCGATCACCCGCGAACCGGGCGCGAGGCCGCAATCATCGCCGGCGATCGCCTCGACCGTGCCCACGCCATCCGACAGCGGGATGCGGTCGTGCGGTCTGGGCGGCCCATAGCTGCCGCGCAGGGCCAGAAGGTCGCGATGGTTGAGGCAGGCGGCATGGACCCGCACCAGGGCCTCGCCCGGTTGCGGCACCGGCAGTGGCCGGTCGGTACAGCGCAGTCCGTCCAGCCCGGTCTGCGGGCCCAGTTCCCACGCCTTCATGCCGATTGCCCTTCGCCATAGGCTGCCAGGGGCAGGGGCGTGCCGCGTTGACGGATGATCGCCTGCCGGCGGAAAAAGCGCAGCAGCCCGCTATCGCCCATGCGGCTCGGGCCCATGCCCGACAGGCCGAAGCTGGACTTCTCGGTTTCCCAGACGATCGCGGTGAGCGCCCCGTCATTCAGCGAAACGCCGCCCACCTTCAGCTGGCGGCCCACGGCCTCGGCCTCGTCGAGCGTGCCGGCATAGACCGCGCCGGAAAGGCCGAACTCGCTGTCATTGGCAAGGGCAATGGCTTCGTCGGGCGATGCGACCACCGTGACCGGCAGGATCGGGCCGAAGCTTTCCTGGGTGATGACGTCCATTTCGGGCGTGACATCGACCAGCACGGTCGGGCGCAGGTACTTGCCGCCGCCCAGCGTTTCCACTCGCCCGCCGGTCAGCACCTGGGCTCCGGAGGCCACGGCCTGATCGATGTGGGCCTGCGCGATTTCGGCCTGGCGGGCGAAGATGAAGGGGCCGATATCGCCCTGGTTGATGTCGGGATAGTTCAGCCGCACTGCCTCTGCTTCGCGGACCAGTGCCGCGATGAACGGTTCGGCGATCTCCCTGGCGACATAGATCCGTTCGATCGACTGGCAGGCCTGCCCGGTGTTGACCACGGAAGCCCGCAGCGCGGTGCGGGCCGCGGCTTCCGGATCGGCGCTGGCCAGAACGATGAACGGGTCCTTGCCGCCCAGTTCCAGGCTAGCGGGGATGAAGGCGCGGGCGGCCGCTTCGCCCACCTTGCGCCCGGTCGCCACCGATCCGGTGAAGGCCACGTAATCGACCAGCGGTACCAGCGTGGCTCCGGTTGCGCCGTTGCCTTCCACCAGGGCGAGCACATCGGCCAGTTCGGGCACCTCGGCCAATGCGGCCATGAATGGGCGGATGAAGCGGGGCGTCACTTCCGATGGTTTGACCAGCGCCGCGCAGCCGGCCATCAGCGCCGGGATCGCATCGATCAGGGCCAGGATCAGCGGGAAGTTCCAGGGCGAGATCACGCCGACCAGCGGATAGGGCACCAGCCGCAGATCGGTTTCGATGGTGGGATGACTGGTCTGGAACCCGGTGATGCTGTGCCGGGCGACCAGCTCCGGCGCACTGGTGGCCCACCGGGCCAGCATGCCCGCGATGGAATCGACTTCCATGCGCGAAATGCCCGCCCGTCCGGTATCGGCGCAAAGGGCCGCCGTCAGAGCTTCGCGGTGACGGGTGATCGCCGCGCCCAGCCGCTTCAGGATGGCGCCGCGTTCCTCGATCGGGCGCGCGGCCCAGCCGGCCTGCGCGGCCCGCATGCGTGTGGCCAGAGCGGCCAGATCGTCCGGCGATAGCGGGGCGATGGCGTAGTCGGCCAGGCCGGTGCGCGGATTGATGATTTCGATGCGGGCGGTCATTGCCGGGCCTTCCATGCGTTCAGAATATCGGCCCCGGTGGCGAAGCCGGCGCCGGGTAGGGCGGCTAGCCTGCGAACCAGCTGGTCGAAGGCGTCGATGCGATAGGGCAGGCCCATGATGTAGGGGGTGAGGTGCAGGGGCAGCATCCGCCCGCCCCCGGCCTCGGCCTCGGCGAGCAGCCACGCTGCGGCATCCTCGATCTGCTGGGCGTAGCTGTCGACCGATTGCTGCTGGACGTTGATGATCTGCCGGTCGGACAGTTCATGGTTCAGCGGGATGTTGACGATGCTGCCCGCCGGCGTGGCGAAATCGTAGGGCAGTTCGTCGTTCACCCAGTCGCACATGTATTCGATGCCGGCTTCGGCCAGCAGGCGCGGCGTGTCGAAGCTTTGCGAGCGGGCGATCGAAAGCCAGCCACGCAGGCGCTGGCCGGTCAGCCGCTGCAGGGTTTCGACCGATTCATGGATGATGGCCGCTTCGGCGCCGGCGGGCATGCCGCTGGCGATGGTCGCGTTCATATCGGTGGCGTGGGCGATGATTTCGTGCCCGCCGGCGAGAATGGTCTCCAGCAGGGCGGGATAGCGCTGGGCGATGGCGCTGTTGCAGGCGATGGACACCCGCGCGCCAACCGCCTCGAAGGCATCCAGCAGGCGGAAGATGCCGATCCGCGTGCCATATTCGCGCGCGGTGTAGTGGCGGTAGTCCGGATAGGCGGTCTGCATGTGCCCCGGCGCGCGGAACGGCGTGTCCGATGGCACCATCGGAAAGTATTCAAGGCTGATCACCGGCCAGATCTGCAGCAACCGTGCGTCCGGCCAGTGCAGCGGCGGCCGCGTCGGCAGGGCGGAATAGGGATAGCTGTCGTGATCCATGCCGCGCCGGCGCATGGGATATTCGAGATAGGACGGATCAAGCGTCATGCTGCGCCTCCGGTCTGCGCGCGGTAGCTGTCGACGATTTCGCCGGCCCGCGCGATCCAGGCCCGGCCATCGGCCGCGATGTGGCGCAGAACTTCCTCGAACGGCCCGATGCGGTGGGGCTGGCCGATCAGGTAGCTGTGCAGCGGGATGCACATGACCGTGCCGGATTTCTCGCCTTCGCTGGCCAGGCGCTCGAATTGCCGGATCAGGGTATCGGCATATTCGCGTGGGCTCATGTTGTAGATGAAGAAGCCGTAGTGATCGTTCACCTCAAGGCTGTAGGGGATCGCGGTCAGCCGGCCGGACGCCACGTGAATGTCGGTCGGCTGGTCGTCGTGGTAAAGGTCACAGGTATAGTCCAGTCCGTACTCGGCGATCAGGTCCAGCGTGCGCGGGGTATGGGTCAGCGCCGGCGCCAGCCAGCCGCGGATGGTCTGCCCGGTCAGGCGCTTCACCGTGGCGATGCTGTCCTCGATGATCGCCCGTTCCTGGGCTTCATCCATGCCGTAGCTGTAGCGGGTGTTGTAGATCCCGTGGCTGAAGAACTCCCAGCCGCGCGCGGCGGCATCTTCCACCACTTCCGGAATATGATCGCACAAGGCCACGGAGAGACTGACGGATCCGGGGAAACCATGCCTGCTCATCACTTCAGCCATGCGCCAGTGCGAAACACGGTTGGCGTGATCGCGGTGGCCATAGCCGACAACGTCGGGATGGGGCCGGGGCCAGCTCTTGCGGTGCGGGTTGGCGGGCGGATCTAGCTCGTAGAATTCGAGGTTGGGCGCCACCCATACCGCGCAGGTCTTGCCGTCCGGCCACTCCAGCTTCGGACGGTCGCGCCACGGGGCATATGCGTAGAGGCCGGGATTGGCGGCGGGAGCATCGGTCATCAGCGGGCCTCCAGCCAGTCAACCACCGCCTGGACCGGTTCGACATCCGCATACTTGAGTTGCAGGTCGGTGAGGTTGGCGAAATGATAGCTTTCGTGCTTGTCGGCCGTGGTCTCGATCGGCACGATGGTGCGATAGCCATGGCTCAGGGCATCCACCGCCGTCGCCCGCACGCAGCCCGATGTGGAGCCGCCCGTCACCACCACCGTATCGACCCGGTGCCACACCAGGTAGCTGGCCAATGGCGTTTCGAAAAAGGCCGAGGGCATCCGCTTGGTATATTGCAGATCGTCTGGGCCCACCTCGCAGCGCGGGTCCAGCAGGTGTCGGTCCGAGCCGTACTTGATGTTCTGCAGCGAATCCTCGGTATCGGTGCGCGTGCCCCAGACCCCGGCATCGCCGGCATCGGCCTTGTAAGCCACCTGCGACCAGATGACCGGCATGCCCTTGGCGCGGGCCAGGGCGGAGATCCGGTTGATGTGGGCGATCTGGTCGGGATCGGTTTCGTAAGCGGTCCGGAACAGGTCGGTGCGGGTGTAGGCCTGCTGCACGTCCACGTTGATGATCGCCAGCTTCGACCCGAAGCCGAACTTGCGGCGGGCGGGGTTGCCGATCACTTCCTCGAAGATTTCGCGGGCCGTGCGCGTATCGCGCACCATCTTGGTGCCAAGCAGGGTCAAGTGCGGTCCTCCAAACTCGTGCTTGCATCCATTTTGACCAAGCGTTACCGGGATGTCGAGCAAAAATGTCCGGACAACTTATGACCGCCCCGATCACGCGCCATTACGTCGATATCGTCACCGCCGCAGGGGCCCGCCGGGTCCATTATCGCAAGTGCGGCAGCACCGGCCCGACCCTGCTGATGGCCCACCAGAGCCCGCGTTCCTCGGCCGAATACGAGCCGCTGATGCGGGAGTGGTCGCGCCACTTCACCTGCATCGCGCCCGATACGCCCGGCTTCGGCCAGTCCGATCGGCTGGCCAGGCCCGAGCCGGGAATCGAGGACTACGCCGACGCGATCGTCGAATTCATCGATGCCATGGGCCTGGCCGGCACGCTGGCCTATGGCTTCCATTCCGGCGGCATCATCCTGGTGACCGCGCTGCGCCGCCATCCCGACCGGTTCCGGGCCCTGGCGATCGGCGGTTATGCGATCTGGACGCCGCAGGAAGTGGCGCTGTTCGGCCAGAACTACCTGCCGCATTTCCTGCCCTCCGCCTATGGCGAGCACCTGACCTGGCTGTGGAACCGGATGCTCGAACAGACCTGGTTCTTCCCCTGGTTCGATACCCGCAACGAAACGCGCATGTCCGTGGCGCAGGATGATCCGGCTTACGTCAATGGCGGCGTGATCGACATGCTGGATGCGGGCAATGCCTATCGCGACGGGTATGGTGCCGTGATCAACGCCCCGCGCGACATTCCGGCCGAAGGCGATGCCGTGCCACCGTGCCTGATCACGGCCTACAACGGCGATCCGCTGCAAGCCCATATCGACCGGCTGGGCGCGGTGCCCTCCAACTGGGAGGCCCGCAAGGTCGCCACTCCGGCCGATCATTACGCCGCCAGCGCGGAGTTCCTGCTGGCTCAGGGGGGCGTCGTCGCCGGCGATCTGCCCGAAACGCACGATGCGGGTTTCGTTGCCGTGCGGACCGCGGCGTTCGATGGGCTGATCCACTGGTCCGGGCGCCGGAATTCCGAAGTGCTGACGGTTCACGCCCCGGCCCGTTCGGGGGCGCTGGTCGATGCGGCGGGTTCGCTGGTGATCGATCTGCCGGGGCACGGCCTGTCTCACGGCTGGATCGGCGCCGCGCCGAGCGACTGGGCTCCGTGGCAGGAGGTGATCGATGCCGTCGCGGCGGCGCTTGGCGCTTCGCGCGTTGCGTTCGAGCCGCTGCCGGAAGGCGATGCCGAGCGCCTCTATCCCGACCTGTCGCCGGATCGCCACGGCGCCTACCTGACCCGCGCCTGGAATATCGTGCGCGCCGAGCGGTTTTTCGCGCCGTGGTACGTCGCCAGCAAGGCCACCGCCATTCCCTTCAGCCCCGATGCCATCACGCCCGAAGCCCTGGCCAAGGCGCACCTCGCCCGGCTGCGCGGCGTCGCGGCGGCGGCCTGCCATCGCGCCCGCCAGGCGGCGGGCATCCTGTAAACCGGAGAGCCATGTGATGACTGATTCCCCCCTCGATATCCGCGCGGCCATGCCGCTCCTGGCGCGTCACGAAGGCGTGTGGGATGGCGTTTACAGCTATTTCAACGCCCGCAATGAAAAGGTGGACGAGCATTCCAGCCGGCTGATCTGCCGGTTTCCGGACCAGGGCCCGTTCCCCTATCACCAGACCAACCACTACACCTGGGCTGACGGGCGCCTGGAATCGCGCGATTTTCCGGCCACTTATCGCGATGGCCGGGTGTGGTGGGACAACGATCTGATCAAGGGCTGGGCGGCCGAAGTGCCGCTGGATGAGTATAACCGCACGGTTATGCTCTACTGGCAGCGGACCGGCGATCCTTCGCTTTATCTCTACGAACAGATCCAGATTTCCGATGACGGTCAGTACCGGTGCCGCACCTGGCACTGGATCCGCAATGGCCAGCTGGAAACCCGCACGGCGATCAACGAAACCTTCGTCAGCCGCGATTGGCGCGCGATCGAAGCCGAGATGGAGGCTGGCGCTGTCTGAACCGCAGACCCTGTTTGACCGGATCTGGCAGGCCCATGTCGTCGCGCCGCTGGATGGCGGCGCCGACCTGCTGGCGATTGACCGGATCTTCCTGCACGAGCGCACCGGCGCGGCCGCGCTGAACGCGTTGGCCGCGGCCGGGCGCAAGGTGGCTGATCCGGCACGGGTTTTCGCCGTAACCGATCACATCGTGGATACCCGGCCGGGCCGCACGGACCAGACCCTGATGCCCGGCGGGCAGGCCTTCATCACCGAAACGCGGGCGGCGACGCTGGCGGCGGGAATCCGGTTGTTTGACGTGACCGATCCGGACCAGGGCATCGTTCACGTCATCTCGCCCGAACTGGGCATCGTCCTGCCGGGAGCCACCCTGATCGCGCCGGACAGCCACACCTGCACACAGGGTGCATTCGGTGCGCTAGCCTGGGGGATCGGCTCGTCCGAGGCGGAACACGCCATGGCCACGGGCACGCTGCGCTTGAAGAAGCCGGGCACCATGCGCGTGACCTTTGCGGGCGTGCTGCCGGCGATGGTCACGCCCAAGGACATGGCGCTGGCGCTGATTGCCCGCCACGGCGCGGGCGGCGGCGCTGGCCATGCCGTTGAATTTGCGGGCGAAGCGGTGCGCGCGCTGGACATGGAAGGGCGCATGACCCTGTGCAACATGGCTACCGAATTCGCGGCCATGACCGGGATGATCGCGCCCGATGAAAAGACCTTCGCCTGGCTGGCCGGGCGGCGCTACGCGCCCTCCGGCCCGCAATGGGAGGCCGCGCTGGCCCAGTGGCGGATGCTTGCCAGCGATCCCGATGCGCGGTTCGACCGCGAGATCGGGATCGATGCCGGCGCCTTGGCGCCGATGGTCAGCTGGGGCACCAGCCCCGAGCAATCGGCGCCGATCGACGGATGCGTGCCGCCCGATGCGCCGCAGCGCGTGCTGGACTACATCGGCCTTGCAAGCGGGGTACAATTGAAGGGCACCGCCATCGATGCGGCGTTCATCGGCAGCTGCACCAACAGCCGCCTGTCCGACCTGCGTCAGGCGGCGTCGCTGCTGCAGGGGCGACGCATCGCGCAGGGCCTGAAAGCGATCTGCGTGCCGGGTTCATCGCAGGTCAAACGCGAGGCCGAGGCCGAAGGGCTGGACCGGATCTTCATCGAGGCCGGCTTTGAATGGCGCGAGAGCGGATGCTCGATGTGCTTCTATGCCGGGGGGGAGAGCTTTGCTCCCGGCGCCCGGGTGGTTTCCACCACGAACCGCAATTTCGAAAGCCGGCAGGGGCCCAACGTGAAAACCCATATCGCCAGCCCGGCGACGGTGGCCGCCAGCGCGCTGGCGGGCTGCCTGGCCGATCCGCGGGAGATTGCCTGATGGCCCGGCCCTTCTCCGAGGTGACCTCGCTGCCGCTGCCCTTGCTGCGCGACAACGTGGACACGGACCAGATCATCCCTTCGCGCGAGATGAAGAGCACGGGCAAGACCGGGCTGGCCGATGGCCTGTTCGCCGGCTGGCGCTACATTGGTACGTCCGGGCGCGAGCCCGATCCGGCCTTTGTCCTCAACGATCCGCGCTATGCGCACAGCGCGGTCATTCTTGCGGGGCGCAACTTCGGCTGCGGCTCCAGCCGGGAACATGCCGTCTGGGCCCTGGCGGAATACGGCTTCCGGGCGGTGATCGCCGAAAGCTTCGCCCCGATCTTCGCGGGCAACTGCGTGCGCAACGGGATCGTGCCGGTGGTGCTGGATGCGGCGGCCATTGCGGCCATAGCCGGAAGCGGCGGGCCAATCACGATCCGCCTGGCCGAACAGGACGTGAGCCTTGCCGACGGCAGGCGCTGGACCTTCGCGATCGACGCCGAGGCCAAGGCCATGCTGCTGGACGGGCTGGACGCTATCGACCTGACCCTGCGCCAGGCCGAGCGCATCGCCGCATGGCAGGGGCAGGACCGCGCGGCCCGGCCGTGGATCTATCTGGAGAAGCCTGCATGACCCAGCATATCCGCATCAGCGAGGTGGGCCTGCGCGATGGCCTGCAAAGCATCGACCGCGTGATGTCGACCGAGGCCAAGAAGGCCTGGATCCTGGCCGAGGTGGCCGCCGGGGTGACCGAAATGGAAGTGGGCAGCTTCGTGCCGCCCAGCCTGCTGCCCCAGATGGCCGATACGGCCGAAATCGTGGCCTTCGCCAAGACCGTGCCGGGGCTGGCCGTGGTGGCGCTGGTGCCCAACCTCAAGGGCGCCGAACGGGCGATCGCGGCCGGGGTGGACAAGATGTCGATCCCGTTCTCGATGTCGGAAACGCACAGCCTGAAGAATGTCCGCAAGAACCATGCGGAGATGCTGGAACAGATCGCCGCGATCGCCCGGCTGGTGGCCGCCCAGCCCGAAGGGCAGCGCCCGCAGTTCGAGGTGGGCCTGTCCACCGCCTTTGGCTGCACCATGGAAGGCCCGGTGCCGGAAGATCAGGTGGTGCGCCTTGCCGAACAGACCATCGCCGCCGGCGTGGCCGAAGTGTGCCTTTCGGACACGACCGGCTATGCCAACCCCGCGCAGGTGCGCCGGCTGGTGCGCGCGGTGAAGGCCGCGGTGGGCGCCGACCGGCTGAACACGCTGCACCTGCACAACACGCGCGGGCTGGGGCTGGCCAATGTGCTGGCCGGGCTGGAGGAAGGGATCACCACCTTCGATTCCTCCATGGGCGGGATCGGCGGGTGCCCCTTCGCGCCGGGCGCATCGGGTAACATCGTGACCGAGGACCTGGTGTTCATGCTGGAGGCCATGGGCCTGCACACCGGGATCGATATCGCAGGGTTGATCGAGGTGCGCCGGATCATCGCCGAGGCACTGCCGGGCGAGCCGCTTTACGGGTTCATTCCCGATGCCGGCGTGACGCTGGGTTTTGAAAGGGTTGTGGGATGACGCAGGACGCGACCGCGCCGATGCCGCTGCAGGGCATCCGGGTTCTTGAATTCACGCACATGGTCATGGGGCCGGCGGTGGGGGCGATGCTGGCATCGCTGGGGGCCGAGGTGGTCCGGGTGGAGCCGGTGGGCGGCGACAGCACGCGCAACCTGCTGGGATCGGGCGCGGGCTATTTCCCCATGTACAATCGCCACAAGCAATCGATCTGCCTTGACCTCAAGAGCCCCGCGGGCCTTGCGGTGGCGCGCGACCTGGCCGCCCAGGCCGATGTGCTGGTCGAGAACTTCCGGCCCGGCGCGCTGGACCGGCTGGGGCTGGGCTACGACATCCTTTCCGCGATCAATCCGCGCCTGATCTACTGTTCGGAGAAAGGCTTCCTGCCGGGCCCCTACGAGAACCGTACCGCGCTGGACGAAGTGGCCCAGATGATGGGCGGCCTGGCCTATATGACCGGCCCGCCGGGACGCCCGCTGCGTGCCGGCGCCAGCGTGATCGACGTGACCGGGGGCATGTTCGGGGTGATCGCGATCCTTGCCGCGATCAACGAACGCCACACGACCGGCCGCGGCCAGCTGGTGCAGAGCGCGCTGTTCGAGACGACGGTCTACCTGATCGGCCAGCACATGGCGCAGAAGGCCGTGACCGGAAAGGCCGCCGATCCCATGCCCGCCCGGATTTCCGCCTGGGCCATCTACGACGTGTTCGAAACGCGCGACGATCCGATCTTCATCGGCGTGGTGACCGATGCCCTGTGGGAGAAGTTCTGCCAGCTGTTCGGGCTGGACGACCTGTGGGCCGATGAAAGCATTCGCGCCAACAATGCGCGGGTTCAGGCGCGCGAGCGGATCTTGCCGCGCATTCGCGAACTGATCGCGGGCTTTACCCGCGCCGAGCTGATCGGGCGGCTGGAAGGCACCGGGCTGCCCTTTGCCCCGATTGCCCGCCCGCAGGACATGTTCGACGATCCGCATCTCAAGGCCAGCGGCGGGCTGGAGCCGGTCACGCTGACCGACGGGACGCAGACCGCCCTGCCGGCCCTGCCGATCACGATGGGTGGGCGGCGCCCCGGCGCTCCGTCTGCGCTGCCCGAGGCCGGTGCCGACACCCGCGCGGTGCTTGCGGCCCTGGGCTATGCCCCCGAGCGGATCGACGCGCTGCTGGCTGATGGGGCGGTGAGCTAGGGCCGCGCAAGATCAACGTATTGCCGCGCCGCAGCGGGCCGCAAGATCGGGCCGGGTGGAATGGGACGATGGGAGAAGTCAATGAATTACAAGGCTCGCAGGATGCTTGTTCTGGGATCGCTGCTGCCGCTGCTGGCCATGCCGGCACCGGCCTTCGCCAAACCCGCCGCCGCCGCGAAGCCGGCCGCTGCGGCGCAGAAGGATGTGCGCGCGGGCTATTCTCCGGAATTCCGCGCCTGGGTGGATGCGCGTGCGGGCACCGGCAAGCCGGTGCACTGGGTGGCCGAGGGCGGGGTTTACGAATATCCTTCGGGCCGCAAGCTGTTCGGCATGGTGGGCTTTGACAGCAGCCGTGTGATCTGGCCGACCCGCGCTGGCGATCCCGTGGTGCACCTGACCCGCAAGACCTTCGCCTTCACCGATCCTCAGACCGGCGAGATCCTGCGCGAATACAATGGCAAGCCGGTCAGCCCGGTTGCCTATCCCTACCAGATGATCACCTACCGCGAGGACGTCGGGCGGATCCTCGTCGAGGTGGAGCAGGGCGTGGGCAAGGGGGTGCAGATCATCAAGCAGCGCGATGGCATTCGCTATCGCTGGCTGGGCAAGGACACCCTGGCGGTGACCGCGCCGATCTTCCTGGATGCGCCGCTGCCGGGGGGCGGGCGCTATGAAGCCTGGGAGAACTATGATTTCTTCCTGCATCGGCCCGGCAAGGTGGCCGAACCCCACCAGATGAGCTGGCAGCGTTTTGGCAGCGTGCCGCCGTGGGCGGGGCAGGGCAAGGCGATCTACCATCTGCTGTCGTGGCGGGTGGAGCGCGAGGACGAGTTCCCGCCGCAGATCCTGGCTTGGGCCAAGGCTGCCATGCCGATGTGGCTGAAGCCCCCCGCCGATATCGATGAAGTGCGGCGCCTGCAGCGGGGCGAGGCCGGGGAAGCCTGGGCGAAATAACCCGGCGCAAACAACTCATCCTTTTCAGAGAGAATGGCGGCGATGATCACCTGGATTCTTGTCATGCACATCGCGGTCCTGGGCTATTGGCTCGGGTCCGAACTCGTGATCAATTCCACCTACCGCTACGTCAGCTACAGCCGGGCCATGCCCTTTGCCGAGCGGCAGCGGCTGATGGACCACGTGATGGTGGTGGACCAGCACGTGCGCTATGCGCTGGTGCTTCAGGCCATGTTCGGCACCATGCTGGCCGCTTCCTATGGCCTGGTTCCGGGCGGGGACCGGCTGGTGACCATCGCCGGGGTGATCGGCGTGGCCTGGCTGGGCTTTGTCGAGGCCGTGCACCGCCTGCACAAGACCGCGATCGGCAAGGCGCTGGCCGCGATCGACCGGGGATCGCGCTATGTGCTGATTGCCGGCCTGCTGGCACTGGCCTTCGGGCTGGTGGGCGGCGACTGGGGCATGCCCTTGTGGCTGCGGCTCAAGCTGGGGCTGTTCGCGGGGGTGATCTCGTGCGGGGTGGGCATCCGGTTTGCGCTGATCGCGCATTTCCGCACTTGGGCGATCATGGCGAGCGATGGGGTAACCCCCGAACGCAACGCGGTGATCGAGCGCACCTATGTGCGGGCCACCTCGGTGCTGGTGCTGCTGTGGGTGTTCATCGCGGCGATCGTTGCCGTGAGCGTGATCAAGCCGGCGTGAGCCAGGCCAGCCTGTTTGCCCGCCTGCGCGAGCTGTACGGCAATGAGGCGCTGACGGTCGATCCCGAAGCGCTGGGGCAGGCCCGGCACGACGTTTACGCCAGCGGGGTGGAGCCGGTGGCGATCCTGGCCCCGCGCGATGCGAGCACCCTGGGGCCGGCGATCGCGGCGATCACCGGGCACGGGGTGGCCGTGGTGCCACGGGGAGGCGGGCTCAGCTATACGGCGGGCTATGTCCTGCCTGCGGGGCAGGCCGTACTGGTGGACCTTGCCGGGCTGGACCGCATTCTCGAGATCGATCCGGTCAACATGACCGTGACGGTGGAGGCCGGCGCCACGTGGAAGGCGATCCACGCGGCCCTCGCCGGGCACGGGCTGCGCCTGCCCTTTTTCGGCACCTTTTCCGGCGCGGGCGCCACCGTGGGGGGCGGGCTCTCGCACGGGGCGCTGTTCTTCGGATCGGCCCGGTATGGCGCGGCCAGCGACATGGTGCTGGCGATGGACGTGGTGCTGGCCGATGGCAGCCTGCTTTCCACCGGGCAGGCGGCGCTGCGGGCGCCCTGCCATCCGGTATTCCGCGGATTTGGCCCGGATTTGGCCGGGCTGTTCCTGCACGATGGCGGCGCGTTCGGGATCAAGGTGCGGGCCACCTTGCGGGTGATGCGCCAGCCCAGCCACACCGGCCATGCCAGCTTCGCCTTCGCCGCCATGACCGATGCCATCGCCGCGCTGTGCGCGATCCAGCGCGAGGGGCTGGTCGAGGACGGGTACATCATGGATCCGGGGGCGACCGACCATCTCGACATCGATGCGGCCTCCATGGCCCGCTCGGTGCGGGCGGTGGCGCGCGAGGCGGGCGGGGTGATCGGCGCGGCCGGGGCCTTGCTGGCCATGGCGCGCGGCGGCCTGGGGGTGATCCCCAAGGGGCACTTCTCGCTCCATCTGGTTTGTGCCGAGCGGACGCGCGCGGGGCTGCGTTCGGCCCTGGCGGCCTGCGCCGCGATTGCGCGCGGGCAGCGCGGGCAGGCCGTGGCGCCAACGATTTCCATGGTGGCGCGGGCCGATCCGTTTCCGGGGCTGAACGGCGTCCTCGGGCCCGGCGGGGGGCGCTGGGCCGCGCTTAACGCCAAGGTGGCGCTGGGCGACGGGCAGCGGCTGGCGGCTGCCTTCGACGCGATGATCGCCGGCATGGCCGGGGAGATGGAGCGGCTGGGCGTGCGCGTCACCCGGCTGGCTTCCGCCCATGCCGCGCCCTGCTTCAGTTTCGAGGGCGTGTTCCACTGGCAGGACACGTGGCTGCCGCTGCACCGCAGCGCGCCCGATCCGGCCTATCTGGCCCGCCTGACCGAACCTGCCGCCAATCCCGAGGCGCGCGCGCTGGTGGAACGGCTGCGGGACATGACCATCGACCTGTTTCGCCGGCATGGCGCGGCATCGAACCAGATCGGGCGGGGCTATCCCTTCCTGCCGGTCCTGCGGGACGCGCCTGCGGCCCTGTTGATGGCGATCAAGCAGGCGCTCGATCCGCGCAACCTGATGAATCCGGGCGTGCTTGGCTTTCCGCCGCCTGCGGGCTGACCCGTGTCGATCGTCCAACCAACCCGAAGGAGGGAACCCATGTCTGAACTTTACGCCATCGTGTGCCGCGACAAGGCCGATACCAAGCCGGTGCGCATGGCCGGGCTGAAGGAGCACCTGAGCCATCTGGACGAGGTGTTCGACCGGGTTTCGCTGGCCTGCCCGCTGCATGGCGAGGACGGCGGCTTTGCCGGTTCGCTGCTGGTGATCAGCGCCACCGACAAGGCCGATGCGGAGGCCTTCATTGCCGCCGATCCCTATTACAAGGCCGGCATCTGGGCATCGGTCGAGATCAGCCGCCTGGGCGTGAAGGCCGGCAGCTGGGTGGGCGGCAAGCCCTGGTGAACGGATCGGGGCGCCCGGAAGCGGGCGCCTCAACCCGCCTTGCCGCCGAGTTCCTGGAGCATGGCCTTGGTGAGATCGTCGATCAGCGCGCGCTTGCGGCGCATCAGGTAGATCGGCGTGAGCCAGGCGCCGTGGCCCAGATCGCGCCATTGCAGATCGGGCGCATCCTCGCACAGCGATTGCGGCAGGATCGCCAGGCACTGCGACTGACGCAGGGCCTGGAGGGTGAACAGGACCGACGTGGTCATCAGCCCCGGCCGGGGCGGCGCGATTCCGGCTTTGGCAAACGATTCCGCGATCTGCGCATCGAGCATGGCTGTGTTGCGGCCGATGATCCACCGCGCGGGGCCGAGATCGGCGAGAGTCCGGGCCGCCGTCAGCAGGGGGTTGCCGAAGCTGCCGGCCACGCCCCATTTTTCCTCAGCGAGCTGTTCGAGCAGCACGTTATCGGTCTGTTCGGCCGTTTGCGAGGAGATCGCCAGGTCGATCTCGCCGCGGTGCAACCGCGCCACGAACTCCCGGTCGATCCCGCTCTCCACATCGATCCGGACGCTTGGATAGCGTTCGGCAAAGCGCAGGACCCGGCAGCCCAGCCGGCTGGTGGCGGCGATCGGACTGAGCCCGACCACCAGCCGCCCGCGTTGCAGGCCCAGTTCGGCACTGGCCGCATGACGCAGGCGTCCGGCATCGGCCAGAACCTGGCGGGCATGCTCGACAATGGCCTCGCCCAGTCGCGAGGGCGCCATCCCCCGCGCCGTACGCTCGAACAGTTTGCCGCCCAGTTCGGTTTCCAGTCTGGTCAGGCTTTTCGAGAGTGCCTGCTGGGTGACGCCGACCCGATCGGAGGCGAGGGTGAGGCTGCCGGCATCGGCCACGGCGAGGAAGTGGGACAGGTGGCGCAGTTCCATCAGGGAATATCAACCACAGGTTGTAGATATTGACAACTGATTGGTGGCCGGCGCGGTAGAGCTCCCTAGCTTGCTGCCAATTCACCATTGGGGAGTCTTGAAACATGGCCAGTCTGAACAGCGTGTCCCGGTGGGACGAAATCGTGGACGTCCTGATCTGCGGCTATGGCTGCGCCGGCGCCTCGGCGGCCATCGAGGTGCGCGATACGGCCCCGGATGCGCGCGTGCTGATCGTGGAAAAGGCGCCGGAGCAGTTCGCCGGCGGCAACTGCCGGGTTTCCGGCCAGTCGCTGCTGATCTCCAAGAACAAGGAGGCGCTGAAGGACTACCAGCGCAAGATGAGCGCGGCCAACCCGGTCAGCGAGGAGCTGCTGGACGACTGGGCCGAGCGCATGGTCAACCTCGAGCCGTGGATCCAGCAGATCGCCGCGGGCGCCGGCCAGGAATTCCTGCGTGGCACCGGTTTCACCGAACGCGACGCCGTGCTTGAATTTCCGGAAATGGGCGCGCGCGACGCGGTGGCCTACACCTCCACCATCCTGCCGATCCCTTCGGGCGTGTGGATGGCGCTGAAGGCCAACGTGGAAAAGCGCAACGTGCCGGTGTGGTTCGGCACCCGGCTCGTCGACCTGATCCAGGACCCCGATACGCTGGAAGTGTTCGGCGCCTGGGTGGAGCAGAACGGCCAGCGCAAGGCCATCCGCGCCGAGCGCGGGGTGATCGTGGCCATCGGCGGCTACGAGGCTTCGCCCCAGATGCAGCGCGACTACTACGGCCTGTCGAACGTGGTTCCGCTGGGCACGCCCTACAACACCGGCGATGGCCTGCGGATCATGCAGAAGGCCGGTGCCGACATGTGGCACCTGCGCAACCAGGGCCAGTCGGGCGGGATCTGGCCGGGCATCCGCCTGCCGCACCAGCAGACCTGCTACCTGCGCAACTTCATGCTGCCCGCCTTCAGCTGGTTTGACATCGATAACCAGGGCCGCCGCTTCTACAACGAGGCGAACGAGCTGCAGCTGACCCATTACAAGGAAAAGAAGCACGGCCGCTTTGTTGACGTGCCGCTGAACGCCGCGCACCCGGTTCACATGATCTTCGACGAAAGTACCCGTCAGGCGGGCAAGCTGGTGCTGGAAGTCATGACCTGGAGCGCCGTGGTCGTCGCCGAGGAATGGAGCGAGGACAACAGCAAGGAAATC
>JAFEEP010000537.1 GCA_018241045.1 Pseudomonadota bacterium
ATCGAAGGCGGATGCCGCTGCGGTGCGGTGCGATACCGGGTTGCCGCCGATGCGATGCCACCCGTCTATTGTTGCCATTGCCAGGTTTGCCAGACCTGGAGCGGCAGCGCTTTCACAGAACAGGCCGTGGTTGCCGAGGCTCAGATCGACCTGATCCAGGGTGAGGTGGCGATCTACGAGAGCGTCACGGCGAGCGGGGCGCAGAGCCGCCAACGCCTGTGCGGGCACTGCCACACGCGGTTGTGGAACACCAATTCGGCACGCCCGGGAATGGCGGTGATCCGCGCTGGGACGCTCGACGAAGCCGAACATCTTGTTCCGCGTGCCCATATCTGGACCAAGCGCAAGCAACCGTGGATCGTGCTTGACGACAAGGTGCCGGCGTGGCCGGAAAATGCGCCGCCAGCCGATTTTGCCAGGGCACTGTTGGGAACCCCGGAATGAACGTCATGCTTGACTGGTACGAAGGCTTTGGCGGCGCCAGGCTTGCGCTGCACCGTATGGGCGAGGGCCGGCCGCTGGTCATGCTGCATGGGCTGTTTTCCAGCGCGGAGATGAACTGGATCAAGTGGGGCCATGCGAGGTTGCTCGCCGAGGCCGGGTTCGAATGCCTGATGCCCGACCTGCGCGCCCACGGCGAAAGCGCGGCGCCGCACGATCCGGCGGACTATCCCGAGGATGTGCTGGCGCTCGATCTGGCGGCGCTGGTCGATCACCTTGGCCTCGATGATTTCGATCTGTGCGGCTTCTCGCTCGGTTCGCGCACCTCGGTTCGCGCAATCGTGCGGGGGATGCGGCCGCGGCGGCTTGTGCTGGGCGGGATGGGGCTGCAAGGCTTGGCGGGCTGGACCCGGCGGCAGGCGTTCTTCACCGATGCGATCGATCGCTGCGAAACGGTTAAACACGGTGATCCAGCCTATTATGCCGTGCAATTCATGAAAAGCATGAAGGTGGATCGTGTGGCGGCTCGTCTGCTGCTGACCACCTTTGCCGATACCGAGCCGGCGGCGTTGGGGGCCGTCGCCATGCCGACGGCGGTGATCTGCGGTGATGAGGACCGTGACAACGGCGATCCCGTCGCGCTGACCGCGGCGCTGCCCGACGCGGTGCACAAGGTCGTGCCCGGCACTCACATGACCAGCGTGACCAAGCCCGAACTGGGCCGGGCCATCCGCGATTTCCTGATCGGCTAGAGGCCGGGCAGGGCCATCGTCGGCCCCTTGATCAGGTCCGCCACCGTGTAGCGGTCAAGCCGGCGCAGGAAGTCCTCCAGCGCCAGGTTGAGCGCGCCTTGCAGCCCGCAGCGAGTGGCGAGCGGGCAGGTGTTGCGCGCCGCATCGAAACATTCGACGAAGCCGTCGAGTGATTCCATCGCCCTGACCACGGCGCCGACGTTGATCTCCCCGATCGGGCGGGCCAGCGCGAGCCCGCCGCCGCGCCCGCGCCGGGTTTCGAGATAGCCAAGCTCCGCCAGTTCAGCTGCTACCTTGACCAGATGATTGCGCGAGATGCCATGCGCCACGGCGATCGTCTCGGCTGAGGCCATGCCGCCCGACCGGCCAAGGTACATCAGGATGCGCAGGGCGTAGTCGGTGTGAAGGTTGAGCCGCATAAAAGTGGCATATTGGATGTTGATTACATCGGCAAGGCGGTATAACATGAATATGAAATACCACTTAAAGGATCATGTCGATGGTCGAAGCCACTCCCTTTGCCGCCCGGGCGCGCAACGAAAAGCGTGAACAGGCCGAACGCATGGGGATCGATCCCGCGTTCATCTCGGCAATGGTCGAAAACTTTTACGCGCGGGTCCGGGCCGATTCCCTGCTTGGGCCGATCTTCGAGCAGCGCATTGCCGATTGGCCGCATCACCTGGGCCGGATGAAGGCCTTCTGGGCATCGGTGCTGCACCAGAGCGGCGGTTATTCGGGCAACCCGATGATCAAGCACGTCGCGATCCCCGCGATCGCCCGGCGCGAATTCGCACACTGGCTGGGCCTGTTCGACGAAACGCTGGCCGAGATCGAGGTTGATCCCCGCGCCACCAGCCTGATCGCCGGTCGCGCCCGGATGATCGCCGAGAGCCTGCTCAACGCAATCCACATCCACCGCGACGGGATCAATGACCCGATGAAACTGAAGGGAGCGCTCCATGCTGGATGAACTCGACCGACTGCCAATCGAGCAGGACAGCGCGGATCGCCCGGCGGGAGGCGCGGAACGGGCATCGCCCGCGCAACTCGACACCGCCGGGACCGGATTGCCGAGCTGGATCTGGAGCGCGATGATCGCGGAATATGCCGTGTTTTTCACCGGACTGATGTTCGCCGTGGGGCGCGACCGCGAGGCAATTTTCATGCTGGTGATCAGCATCTGCTTTGCGGTGATGTTCTTCGGCACGGCGAGCGCCCTCTTCGCGCAAAAGCCGGTCGAGCGCCCATCGGCGTTCGAACGCGGCTCGGGCGACTTGCAGACATGGACCGGGCCGATGAGCCGGGGCGCGGTGGCGGCGCAGATCCTGGTCGTGCCCGGCTGCCTCGCCTTCTTCGGCCTGGCAATGATCGTTATCCGCGCCTTTGTGGGGTGAGGCGATGACGGTCACCCTGCAGGATCTTGAACCCTATCGCACGATCGGACCGTTCGACCGCGCCACGCTTCCCGCGGGCCTGCTCAAGGAACACCGCCTGAAGCCGGGCGCCTGGGGCCAGCTTGAGGTGCTGTCCGGTGCGCTGCGTTTCGTCTGGGATCTGCCTGAAAGCGGAGCACTTGACCTCGTGGCGGGCGACGAGATGCTGATTCCCTCCGAAACGCCGCATCATCTGGAGATTGCGGACGATTTCTCGCTCCGCATCACCTTCTTGCGCCGCCGCGAGCCTACCTGAACGGCGGCTCGTTGAAGGCGCGCAGCTTGCGGCTGTGCAGGCGTGAGCCCTGGGCGCGCAGCAGGTCGACCGTGGTGGTGCCGATCAGCAGGTGCGAGGCAATGGTTTCTTCGTAGAAACGGTTGGCCTGGCCGGGCAGCTTGATCTCGCCATGCAGCGGCTTGTCAGAGACGCACAGCAGCGTCCCGTAAGGCACGCGGAAGCGATAGCCCTGGGCGGCGATGGTCGCGCTTTCCATGTCGATGCCGATCGCCCGGCTCTGGCTGAGGCGGCGCGAGCTTTGCGTATAACGCAGTTCCCAGTTGCGGTCGTCGGTCGTGGCGACAGTGCCGGTGCGCATCCGCTTTTTCAGGTTCGCGCCAACGTCGCCGCTGACCATTTCCGCCGCCTGGGCGAGGGCAATCTGGACTTCGGCGATGGCCGGGATCGGGACTTCGGGCGGCAGCACCGGATCGAGCACGTGATCGTCGCGCAAATACGCGTGGGCGAGGACGAAATCGCCGATCCGCTGGGTATCGCGCAGCCCGCCGCAATGGCCGATCATCAGCCAGGCCTCGGGCCGCAGCACGGCGAGGTGATCGCAGATCGTCTTGGCGTTCGACGGCCCGACCCCGATGTTGACCAGGGTGATCCCCGAATGATCGGGACGGATCAGGTGATAGGCCGGCATCTGGTGACGCCGCCAGGCGGTGTCGCTCAGCCGCTCGCGCGCATTGTCGGTTGCGGTATCGAGGTAGAGTCCGCCCGCGCCCGACAGCGCGACATAGCCGTCCAGACCCAGTTGGCCGCCCGCCCAATCGACGAATTCGTCGACATAGCGGTGGTAGTTGGTGAACAGCACGAAGCGCTGGAAATGCTCTGGCGCGGTGCCGGTGTAATGGGCGAGGCGGGCCAGGCTGAAATCGGTGCGCAGGCCATCGAACAGCGAAAGCGGGATCGTTTCGTCCATCCCGTCGACCGCCACGCCATCGGCCAGTTCGTCGCCGATCATCGCCAGTTCGGTCGAGGGGAAATGCCGCGCCAGTTCGCTCGGGCTGACCGCGCCAAGCCCCGAGCTGGCGTCGATCACGTAGGGGAAGGGGATTTCCTGGGTCGAGCGGCTGACCTCGATCCCGATCTCGTAGTCGTCGCGCAGCAGGGCGAGCTGTTCGGCAAGGTAGTCGGCAAACAGCGTCGGGCGGGTGACCGTGGTGGTGAAGGTACCGTCATGCGCCAGTCGTCCGAAGGCGCGGGCGAGGTCAGGGCGGGTTTCGACCCCGTGGTAGTGGACCGTCAGCGCCGGATAGCACCAGGCATTGCTGGCGCGTCGATCGGGGGGAGGGAGCGTGCCGTCGGTCGCATAGGCGATCACGTCGTTGCGCAGGGTGGTGACGGCTTGGTCGTAAACGCGGACCAGTTCCGCGATGATCTTTTCTATGGTTTCCATCGCGGGGCTATAACCACAGTCCCGCGTCTTTTCAATGACGCCAACGAAAAGGGGGCGCCGAAGCACCCCCTGAACGTCTTGCGAAAGCGCGAAACCGTCAGGCTTCGTCGGCTTCCACGGCGGCAGCCGGAGCTTCCGCTTCGATTTCTTCGCCGTTGCCGGCTTCGAATTCGCCCGCAGCGGCGGCGGCCTCTGCGGCTTCGTCTTCGAACATCGCGGCGATGACGTCAACGCCTGCAGCCTGCTGCTCGGCCTCGTCGGGCGAGCGCGCGACGTTGACCTTGACGTTAACGGCAACCTCAGGGTGCAGCGCAACCTTGACGTCGAACAGACCGATGGTCTTGATCGGGCGTTCGAGCACGATCATCGCCTTGGTCACCTTGGCGCCATCGGCGTTGAGCGCATCGACGATGTCGCGCACCGAAACCGAACCATAGAGCTGGCCGGCGTTAGACGAGGCGCGGATCAGGACGACCGACTTGCCTTCGACGTCCTTCGAATGGACTTCGGCTTCGCCGCGGCGGGTGGCGTTGTCGGCTTCGATCTTGGCGCGGTTGGCTTCGAAGACCTTCTTGTTCGCCTCGTTGGCGCGCAGGGCCTTCTTGTTCGGCAGCAGGAAGTTGCGTGCGTAGCCGTCCTTGACGGTCACGACGTCGCCGATGGTGCCCAGCTTCTCGATGCGTTCGAGGAGGATGATATCCATGGTGTCTCTCCCCTTACTTCACGAGGTAGGGCAGCAGGCCCAGGTGACGGGCACGCTTGATCGCCTGGCCCAGCTCGCGCTGCTTCTTGGCGGAAACGGCGGTGATGCGGCTGGGGACGATCTTGCCACGCTCAGACATATAGTTCTGGAGCAGGCGCGTGTCCTTGTAGTCGATCTTGGGGGCGTTCTTGCCCGAGAACGGGCAGCTCTTGCGGCGGCGGAAAAATGCGCGGGCCATGACTTAGAACTCCTCGCGTTCGCGGCGCTTGGTGCGCTCGCGGTCATTCTTGCGCATCTGCACCGACGGACCGGCTTCGTGCTCGTCAACGCGGACGGTGAGCCAGCGGATCACGTCTTCGTTGATTGCGGTCTGACGCTCCAGCTCGGCAACGGTGCCGGCGGGGGCCTCGATGTTGAGCATGACGAAGTGCGCCTTGCGGTTGCGCTTGATCTTGTAGGCGAGGTTCTTGAGGCCCCAGGTTTCGGTCTTGGTGACCTTGCCCTGGTTGGCTTCGATGATCTCGGTGGCGGTAGCGGCCAGCGCATCGACCTGCGCCTGGCTCAGATCCTGGCGCGCCAGGAAAGTATGCTCGTAGAGCGGCATACCATGCCTTTCTTTCAATCTAGCCGATCGCTGGCTGATCCGCACCATTGCGGGGCCCCTCCGGCTTTCTTCACCCGGAATCGCTTCCGGAAGCGGCGGCCCTTACCGGTTTCACGGGGAAATGCAAGGGGCGCGGCCCCGGCGGGTGCGGATCCGGGCGATTTTATGCTGCATTTGCGAAGGATCAACGACTGCCGTCGCCGCAGCCCTAGAAGGCGCGAGGACAAGGAGACAGTTCATGACCGACCAGATCGCCGCCACCGCCTTGCTCGAAATTCCCGCCCGCAGCGGCGCGGTCCTGCTGGTTCGCCCGGTCGAAGCGGGCGACGAGGCAAGGCTGGAGGAGTTTTTCGACCGCGTCAGCGATGAAGATCGCCGCTTCCGCTTCCTCTCGCCGCGCAAGCACATCGGGCACGAACAGCTGGTCCCGATGGTCGCTGTCGACCACCACCGCACCGAAAGCTGGGTCGCCTTCGACAGGGCGGGCGGCGCACTGGTTGGCACCGCCATGCTCGCCTGCGACGATCCGATGGACACCGGCGAGGTTGCGGTATCGGTATGCCGGGACTGGCGCGGCAAGGGGGTGGGTTGGGCGCTGCTCGACGTGATCGCCAGAGCCGCCGAGGCGCGCGGCCTGCGCCGGGTGATCTCGATCGAGGACCGCGAAAACCACGCCGCGATCGAGCTGGAGCGCGAGAAAGGCTTCGTGCCGCGCGGTGTCGATGGCGATCCGACCGTGGTCATGCTGGAAAAGTCCTTCCGCTGATCGCTTGCGCCCCTTGAACCGGACCGCCAGCCTCGCCTAGGCAGGCGGCCTTGTTTCAAGGGGTTGATTGATGCCTACTGGCCTGGTTGCACTGCTGGACGACGTTGCGGTTATCGCCAAGGCTGCAGCGGCGACGCTCGATGATGTGGGCGCGGCGGCGGCCAAGGCCGGATCGAAGGCCGCGGGGGTGGTGATCGACGATGCAGCGGTGACGCCAACCTACGTCACCGCCTTCACCCCCGATCGCGAGCTGCCGATCATCTGGAAGATTGCCAAGGGCAGCCTGTTCAACAAGCTGGTCCTGCTGCTGCCCGGTGCCCTGCTGCTCAGCCAGTTCCTGCCCGCGGCGATGACCCCGCTGCTCATGCTGGGCGGGCTATTCCTGTGCTATGAAGGGGCGGAGAAGATCATCGAGAAGCTGGGCGGCGAGGAGCACGGCCAGACCCTTGACGATCCGATTACCGATGTGCCTGCGTTCGAGAAGGAGCGCGTATCAGGCGCGGTGCGGACCGACCTGATCCTCTCGGCGGAGATCATGGCGATCGCGCTTGCCGAGATTGCCGACCGCCCGCTGCTGGAACGCGGAATCGTGCTGGCGCTGGTCGGGGTGGCGATCACCTTCCTGGTCTATGGCGCGGTGGCGCTGATCGTGAAGATGGATGACATCGGCCTGCACATGGTTGAGCATCGCCGCACCGCGACGGCCAAGGCGATCGGGCGCGGACTGCTGCGGGCGATGCCCCGGGTGCTGGCCATGCTCTCGGTGGTCGGCGCCGCGGCGATGATGTGGGTCGGCGGCGGGATCGTGTTTCACGGTTTGCACGAGATGGGCATCCATGCCCCGGCCGATGCCGCCCACGCGGTGCAGCACGCGGTAGAGCGGGCGAGCGGACCAGCGGGCGGCGTGCTCGGCTGGCTGACCTATGCCGTGGCCTCGGCGCTGGTCGGCGTGGTGCTGGGTTGGCTGGTCGCGGTGATCTTCCATGGCGGCCAGAAGCTGCTCAAACGCTGAGCCCCCATTTGACCAGCGCCGCCTCGGCGCGCAGCGGCAGGACCGGACTGTCGGGCCAGAGCCGGATCAGCGGCAAGGCGATTTCCTCGATCATTATCTGATCGGGCGCCTCGATATAGCGCGACGCCTCGGGATCGAGGCGCAGGGCGAGGGCGAGCGGCACCTCGTTCGCCACCGGATAGGTCAACAGGCCGACATTGCGCACCTCGATCAGGCCCGTGGCGCGCGGCGGCGCGCTGGCCAGAAGGTTGGAGCCGCGTCGAACCAACTCGACCCCGTCGTCACCGATCAGCGCGGCGCCGCGATCGATCAGGGCTAGGGCTAGGCTCGACTTGCCGCTGCCGGGCGGTCCTTCGATCAGCACGCCGCGCCCGCCGATGCTGACCACGCTGATGTTGAGCAGCAGGCTCACTCCTCGTCCTCCAGTTCGATCGGCAGTTCGGCGACGAGGAAGGCGCCGGGCTGACCATCGTCGCGATCGGTGGCGACAAGGGTGCCGTCGTGCGCCTCGACGATGGTGCGGGCGATGGCGAGGCCAAGCCCCGAGTGGCTGCCGAAGTCCTCCTCGGAGGGGCGCAGCGAGTGGAATCGCTCGAACACCTTCTCGCGCGCATCGGGCGGGATGCCCGGTCCCTGATCACGCACCCCCAGGTTGACGTGATCCTCCATCCGCTCGAGCGTGATCTCGACCAGCCCTTGAGGCGGCGAGAACGACAGGGCGTTGTCGACAAGGTTTTCCAGCACCCGTTCCAGCCGCGCCGGATCGCCCGGCACGATGAAAGGGCCGGGGCCAAGCGGGACCAGCCGCAGCGCATGGCCATCGTCGATGCGCCGTTCGGCCCGGGCGCTGACCAGCGCGCCGGCCAGTGCGTCAAGGTCGACCGGGACGAACTGGGTCCGGCTCAGCTCGGCGTCGATCCGGCTGGCCTCGGCGATCTCGGTCACCAGCCGGTCGATCCGGCGCACGTCATGCGCGGCGATTCCCGTCAGCTTCTGACGCAGCGCCGGATCCTCGACCTTGCCCAGCGTCTCGATCGCGCTGCGCAGCGAGGCGAGGGGGTTCTTGATTTCGTGCGCGACATCTGCAGCGAAAGTCTCCACCGCGTCGATCCGGTGGCGCAGGGCCAGGGTCATGTCTGACAGCGCGCGGGCGAGCAGGCCGATCTCGTCGCCGCGTTCGGGCAGGCGCGGGACCACCACTTCGCGGTCACGACCGAGGCGCACGCGCACTGCGGCGCGAACCAGCGCACGCAGCGGCTGGACAATCGTTCGAGCAAGGAACAGCGAAAGCTGGATCGAGATGAGCAGGGTCACGGCGATGATGATCGCCAGCGTGCTGCGCGCGTCGCGCACGTCCTGGGTGATGTCGCGGGCGTTGCGGGTGGTCAGCAGCATCTCGCCGCGCACCCCGACCGGGGCGGCGGCGCTGATCACCGGGGTTTCATCGGGGGCCGAGCGTTGCAGCACCCATGTGCGTCCGGTCGCCTTGGCCGCTGCCAGTTCGGGCCAGGCATCGACGCTTTCGATGATCGGGTCGCGATAGGGCGGGACGGGAGTGGTCCCCAGCACCCAGTTCATCGCGCGGTCGATCTCGCGCGCGGTCTGGGGCAAGAAGGGTTCGCGCGCCGGATCGACGAAGGTATAGGCCGGGCCGGACACCTTGTTGCTGTCAAGGATCAGCGCGCCTTTGGCGTCATAGAGGCGCAGCCGCAGCTTCTGCGCAGTGCTGACCCGATCAAACAGCGCCTTGCGTCCGACGATCGGCGTTTCGGCGAGGCCGTCCGCAGTGATCTCTGCCTCCGCGCGAGCGAGCTTGAAGCGCACTTCGAGCAACTGCTTGCGGTATGAATCGAGGTAGAACAGGCTGCCGGCCATCACCCCCAGGGCGATGATGTTCACTGCCAGGATACGCACCGTCAACGAGGTGCGCCGGGTCCAGACGCGGCGGCGACCGCCCTCGACGGGCGGACGTTCAACCATCGGAGTAGGAATAGCCCGCGCCGTAGAGCGTCTCGATCGCCCCGAACTGCGGGTCGACCGCGCGGAACTTGCGCCGCAGCCGCTTGATGTGACTGTCGATCGTGCGATCGTCGACGAATACGTCGTCGCTGTAGGCCGCGTCCATCAACTGGTTGCGGCTCTTGATCACGCCGGGGCGGGCGGCCAGCGCCTCGAGGATGAGGAATTCGGTGACGGTCAACGACACCGGCCTGTCGTCCCACAGCACCTGATGGCGCTGCGGGTCCATTTCGAGCCGCCCGCGGCGGATCGCTTCGACGGGGCTGGTCGGCGGTTCGGCCCCGGTTCCGGCACGGGCGAACTCGCTGCGGCGCAAGATCGCGCGGATCCGGGCGATCAGCAAGCGCTGGCTGAACGGCTTGGCGATGTAGTCGTCCGCCCCGAGGGCCAGTCCCAGTGCCTCGTCGGGTTCCTCGTCCTTGCTGGTCAGGAAGATTACCGGCAGCGCGGACTTGTCGCGCAGTTTCTGGAGCAGTTCGAGCCCATCCATCCGCGGCATCTTGATGTCGAACACGGCAAGGTCGGGCGGGTTGTCGAGCAGCGCCTTCAGCGCCGTCTCGCCGTCCGAATAGACCCGCGTTACGAAGCCTTCTGCCTGGAGCGCGATCGACACCGTGGTCAGGATGTTGCGATCGTCATCGACCAGCGCGATCACCTGCTGCGCGTCGGGTTGGGCGGGGGCGGACGGATTGTCGGTCATCGGCCGCGCAGGGCTAGCCGCTCGCGCCGCGGCTGGCAATCGGCGGCGATTGCGACGCGCGACCGTGTTGCGGCTTCTATCGCACTCTATTTGACGGAATCACCTCGCTCGACTATGCGCCGCTGCGACTCTCTGCATAGGTATGCAGGCCACCCCGTCCGGGCTTCCAGCCCGGCGGCCCGATCGCTCACGGAGATGAACTTGACCGGTACGCTTTCCTTCCCCCTGGAACAGCAGGGCATTGTCAGCAACGCTACGATTTTCGCCAATCTCGGCACCCCGGCGCTGGTCGAGCACGCGATCGAACGCGGCGAGGGCAAGCTGACCCGTCACGGTGCGCTGCTGGTCGATACCGGCAAGTTCACCGGACGCAGCGTCAAGGACAAGTACATCGTCCGCGACGCGGCGACTGACAGCACGGTCAACTGGGGCGCGATCAACCAGCCGATGACCGGTGAGCACTGGGCCAATCTCAAGGCTGACTTCATGGCCGCACTGGGCGGGCAGGAAGAACTGTTCGTCGCCGACCTGTTCGGCGGGTCGCAGCCGGAATACCGCGTCAACGTGCGGGTTATCACCCAGATGGCCTGGCACAGCCTGTTCGTCCACACGCTGCTGGTCCGCCCGACGGAGGACGAACTGGCCGGGTTCGCGCCTGAATACACGATCATCAACCTGCCCAGCTTCAAGGCCGACCCGGTTCGCCACGGGTGCCGCAGCGACACGGTGATCGCGGTCAACTTTACCGAAAAGCTGATCCTGATCGGCAACACCGAATATTCGGGCGAAATGAAGAAGGGCGTGTTCGGCCTGCTCAACTTCCTGCTGCCCGCCCAGGGCGTGATGCCGATGCACTGTTCGGCCAACATCGGCGCAGACGGCAAGAGCGCGATCTTCTTCGGCCTGTCCGGCACCGGCAAGACCACGCTGTCAGCCGATGCCAGCCGCACCCTGATCGGTGATGACGAACATGGCTGGTCGGACCAGGCCGTGTTCAACTTCGAGGGCGGCTGCTACGCCAAGATGATCAATCTTTCGGCAGAGGGTGAACCGGAAATCTACGCGACGACGCAGATGTTCGGCACGATCCTCGAGAACGTGGCGATGGACGAAGCGACGCGCGAGCTGGACTTCACCGACGCCAGCAAGACCGAGAACACCCGCGGCGCCTATCCGATCGAGTTCATTCCCAACGTTTCGGAAAAGAACCTCGGTCCGGCCCCGTCGAACGTGATCATGCTCACCGCCGATGCCTTCGGCGTGCTGCCTCCGATCGCGCGGCTGACGCCCGATCAGGCGATGTACTATTTCCTCTCGGGCTACACCGCCAAGGTTGCCGGGACCGAAATCGGCGTGACCGAACCGGAAGCGACCTTCTCGACCTGCTTCGGCGCCGCCTTCATGCCGCGCCACCCCAGCGTCTATGGCAACCTGCTCAAGGAGCGGATCGCCAGGGGCGGGGCGCAATGCTGGCTGGTCAACACCGGCTGGTCGGGCGGCAAGGCCACGACGCCGGGGATCAAGCGGATGCCGATCAAGGCCACCCGTGCGTTGCTCAATGCCGCGCTCGACGGCAGCCTCAACGATGCGGA